>JAUYMV010000338.1 GCA_030698645.1 Mesorhizobium sp. | reverse complement strand
GCTCGACCAGCTCGGGGGAACCAACACGCCTGCCACCGCCCCGGATGCGCCGTCTTCGCAGGCGCCAGCCGCGCCTTCCGACGCGACGCCGGCCCCGATCGTGCCGCTCGAGCCGATCGCGCCCGCGACCCCGGCTGTTCCGAGCGGCCAGTAGGCGACAGTCGCCGGCGGCGCAAAGCGTCGCCAGGGCACGGGAGTGTTGCCGTTTGGGCACATTCACGCCGATTTGATGCTTTCCGGTGCCGTTTGGCAGCCGTCTAGCTTTGCGAAAGCGAATGCCCGCTTGAGCCGTTTCGCGATTTGAAACTATATGTGTCCAGTGTTTGCGCCGCCGGCCGGCGGCAGCGAGTCTCAGTCGTCGCGCGTTCGGACACAACACATCGCATTCGGGATAACTGACATGAAATTTCGCAACTTGATTTTGTCGGGATTGATGGGGGCCATCGGCTTTTCCGCTCCGGCGCTGGCCGAATCGGCAAACACCGTCTCGGTCACCACCACGCAGAAGATCGCCTCGGCCACGCAACCGACCAATACCGTGACCGAGAAGAACGTTGTCAGGAAAACCGTCGCCAAGACGGATGACAAGGAGAAGACCAACAAGACGGCCAGCAAGGACGCCAAGGGCAAGAAGGAGGAGATCGCCGCCGCGCCGACGGAATTGCGTAGCGATACGCAGGAGCGCGGCCTGTTCGCCACACTCTTCGGCGGCGCCCCCCAGATGCTCGAGGAAACCCGTCGGCGCGACCAGGAACTGCGCGAGCGCGAAATCAAGAAAGCCAAGAAGTTCCAGGTCAAGCCGGAATTCATGCCGCAGAGCGTGGCTTTCGACGGCGGCTACAAGCGCGGCACTATCGTGATCAACACCAAGGAGAAATTCCTCTATCTGGTCGAATCGAGCGGCACCGCGCGCCGCTACGCCATCGCGGTCGGCCGCGAAGGCCTGCTGTTCACCGGCAAGGCCAAGATCGCCGACAAGCAGGAATGGCCGCGCTGGATACCGACCAAGGACATGCAGAAGCGCGAACCGCAGAAATACGGCCAGTACAAGGACGGCATGCCCGGCGGTCCGGACAACCCGCTCGGCGCCCGCGCCATGTATCTCTACCAGGGCAAGCAGGACACCCATATCCGCATCCACGGCACCACGCAGCCCTGGACGATCGGCACCAACTCGTCGAACGGCTGTTTCCGGATGGTCAATGAGCACGTCATGGACCTCTACAACCGCGTCAAGCTCGGCACCGAGGTGGTCGTCCTCTAAGCCGCGTTTCGCGCATCATTCCAAAGGCCGGGTTCACCCGGCCTTTTTCGTTGCCGCGACGGGACGCTGAAACCGAGGGACGGCGGAATTTTTATCTGGCGGAATCAGTCCCGCGGCGATAAGCGATGAATCCCATGGCGCGATACGTTTTCATCACAGGCGGCGTGGTTTCCTCGCTCGGCAAAGGCATAGCGGCGGCGGCTCTCGGAGCCCTGTTGCAGGCGCGCGGCTATCGTTGCCGCATCCGCAAGCTCGACCCCTATCTCAACGTCGACCCGGGCACGATGTCGCCCTATCAGCACGGCGAGGTCTTCGTCACCGACGACGGCGCGGAAACCGACCTCGACCTCGGTCATTACGAGCGCTTCACCGGCCGCTCCGCCAACAAGGCCGACAACATCACCACCGGACGAATCTACAAGAACATCATCGAGAAGGAACGCCGCGGCGACTATCTAGGCGCCACCGTCCAGGTCATTCCGCACGTCACCGACGAGATCAAGAATTTCGTGCTCGAGGGCAACGAGGAATATGATTTCGTGCTCTGCGAGATCGGTGGCACGGTCGGTGATATCGAGGCGATGCCGTTCCTCGAGGCCATCCGCCAGCTCGGCAACGACCTGCCGCGCGGCCAGGCGGTCTACATCCATTTGACGCTGATGCCGTGGATCCCGGCGGCCGGCGAACTGAAGACCAAGCCGACGCAGCATTCGGTCAAGGAATTGCGCTCGATCGGCATCGCGCCCGACATTCTGCTCGTGCGCGCCGACCGCGACATCCCGAAGGAGGAGCGGCGAAAACTGTCGCTGTTCTGCAATGTGCGCGAAAGCGCGGTCATCCAGGCCCTCGATGTCGCGCATATCTATGACGTGCCCATGGCCTATCACAAGGAAGGCCTCGATTCCGAGGTGCTCTCCGCCTTTGGCATCGACCCCGCGCCGAAGCCGCGCATGGAGCGCTGGCAGGAGGTCTCGCGCCTGATCCACAATCCGGAAGGCGAGGTGACGATTGCCGTCGTCGGCAAATACACCGGCCTGAAGGACGCCTACAAATCGCTGATCGAGGCGCTCGCCCATGGCGGCATGGCCAACAAGGTGCGCGTCAAACTCGACTGGATCGAAAGCGAGATTTTCGAGAAGGAAGATCCGTCGCCTTGGCTGGAGAAGGTGCATGGCATCCTGGTGCCGGGCGGTTTCGGCGAGCGCGGCTCCGAAGGCAAGATTCTTGCCGCCAAATTCGCCCGCGAGCGCAAGGTGCCCTATTTCGGCATCTGCTTCGGCATGCAGATGGCCTGCATCGAGGCGGCGCGGTCGCTGGTCGGCATCGAGGACGCGACATCGACCGAATTCGGGCCCGCCGAGGCGCCGGTCGTCGGCCTGATGACCGAATGGCTGAAGGGCAACATGCTGGAGAAGCGCGCCGCGGCGGGCGATCTCGGCGGCACCATGCGGCTCGGCTCCTACGAAGCGCACCTGGCGCCGGGCTCGCGCATCGCCGGCATCTATGGCGACACGATCATCCACGAGCGCCACCGCCACCGCTACGAGGTCAACATCGACTACAAGGATCGGCTGGAAGCCTGCGGCCTGGTGTTCGCCGGCATGTCGCCCGACGGCGTGCTG
>JAUYMV010000384.1 GCA_030698645.1 Mesorhizobium sp. | reverse complement strand
GGCGCCGACGGCGCGCGCGTCGGCAACCGCGCCCGGCGACTTCAGCCGACGCGGTGCCGAGAAGCGTTCGCCCACCATCAGATCGACGCCGAGGTCGATGAGACTGACCGCGTCCTCGTCGGTCGACACGTCCGACGCGAGGATCGTCAGTCCCGCGGCATTCGCTGCTTCGATGATATCCGAAGCGGCCGCGCTCCTGCGGCGCGATTTTTCGCGGTCGAGCAGTCTATTGGCGCCGAGCCTGAGGAAGGCGACGCCCTTGCCGGGCAGGGCGGCGATCTCGTCGCGCCCGGCGTCCCAACCCTCGGCGGCGAACCGGATGCCAGCCGCGGCGAGCGCCGCGATGGATTTCCGCTGCTGCAGCGGCGCATTGGTGAAAAGCTCGCCGGGAAGCGAGAAGACCAGCGACATCGCGGCCGCCGGGTGCAGCCGGAACAGATCTTCGAGGTCGCGCACCGCGTCCGCGTCGACGAGCAGGGCAGCCGATACCGGAACGTGTAGCGGCAGACCGTCGCCCTGAGCGCCGAGCTGCCGCCGGCTTGTCTCGACCGCGGCCCGCACGAGCGCGCATTCGAAACGCGCCAGCTCGGCCGCCGAAGCATTGCCGGCAATGCGCCGCACGTCCTTCTCGCTGCCATCGGCAAGGGCGATCCTGGCATGAACTTCGAATCCGGCCGCCGCGCTTTCGGCAACCGCGACGATCGGCTGCAGGCTGATCTCAAGCGGACGGTCGAGGTTGAATTCGATGCCAAGCTGGCCTGGCGCGGCGCCGCCCTGCGTGGCTCTTCGGCCGGGAGCCTGGAGGGGCAGGATATTGTCGCCCGACGGGGCGCCCGCGCCGGCAGTCGCGGCAGCCTCGTCACCGCGCGCGATGCGATCGAGCAGGCCGCCGATGTCGCGGTTCAGGGCCTCGGTCAGCGCCGCGACCGATGTCGTTCCGTAGTCGGTTCCGGCCTCCATGCGGCGCAGCGCGGCGTCCATGGAACGGGCGAGGCGGTCGACGTCCATCTGCGTGCGTCTGGCGCGGATCGTGGCATAGAGGCCGATCAGGACCGCGACGGCGGAAAGCGCCACAGCGGCAATGCCCATGGCGGCGAGCGCCGGGTCCATCGGTATGGTGGCGGCCGGGCGTCCGCTCGAGCCAACGATGAATCCAGCCGTCACCAACAGCGCGGCAAGAATCGTCGCAAGGGCAAGTCGCGGCATTCGTCGGTCCCCAGTCCCATCGGGATCGCGGAGTCCCATCCCCGCACCGGACAACGACCAGCGTGCCGCGGCTCCCGTTTGTCGCATTTCGACCTGGCCTTGTTAAGCGAAAGCTGGTGACAGGGTGAACAGGTTCGGTTAATCCGGCGGCGGTCGTCGGCACCTGCCGCCGGCGATGCCGCGTACCGGACCGGAGGTCGAAGGGTGCCCGTATTGGACAGGATCGACTGCCTCGAAGACGTCAGCGGCCGCTACGCCGCCGTCTTGTGCGATGTCTGGGGCGTGGTCCATAATGGAGTCAGCGCGTTTCCCGAGGCCTCGGCTGCGCTGTCGCTGGCCCGCAAGCAGGGCATCGCCGTCGTGCTGATCACCAACGCCCCGCGGCCGCATGGCGACGTCGAGGCTCAGTTGGCCGCGCTTGGCGTTCCGGCGAATGCTTATGACCGCGTGGTCACGTCGGGCGACGTCACGCGCGACCTGATCCTCGAAGGCTCGCGCCGCGTGTTCCACCTCGGACCCGACCGGGATCTCGGCCTCTATGACGGGCTCGACGTCGATCTGGTCGAGGAATTCGAGGCAACGTCGGTGGTCTGCACCGGCCTGTTCGACGACGACACCGAGACGCCGGACGACTATGCCGCCATGCTGCGCCGCCTGCGCGCGCGCCCACGGCCGCACCGACGGCGGAGGTAGTGGCGTCTCGACCAGCCACCGCCACTGCCTGGAAGACTGCGGCGGCGAGGGAGGACGGGCGTTCCCACATGCTGCGCCGGCGAGACGCAGAGTACCAGTACACACGCCCTGTCTTCGGGTCAGTCATCTCCACCCAGTCGTTGGCACCAGGGATGGTGTCTGGGCGGGGCAGCGCGTCCGTGTCCTTGGGTCGCTCCCACTGGGTGCGCTTGAGCTCAGAGCAGTAGTAGTACACGCGACCTGTGTTGGGGTCGAGGCGAGACTCCCAGCCATAGGGCAGGGACGACGAGGAGGCGGAGGGGGGCGCCGAGGTGGGGGCAGGGGCGGTAGCAGGGCGCTGCTGCTGCTGCTGCTGCTGCTGTTGTTGTTGTTGCTGCTGCAGCTTGAGCGCCGCCTGCCTCTCTTGCTCCGCTACCTTCTCCCTCTCCGCC
>JAUYMV010000333.1 GCA_030698645.1 Mesorhizobium sp. | reverse complement strand
TCCCTGCGCGGTCATCTCGTCGCCGGTGCATGTGCAGGATTTTCCGGCGCGCTACTCGCCGCAGATGGGGCACGAGGGCGCCAACGTGATCTTCGACTCCTGGGTGCATCCGCTGATGATGGGGCTGGAGGAGCATCTGCTCGGCATGTTCCGCGAGGATTTCGAATTCAACGACACGGCGCGGCCGTCGCATCTGATGCAGAGCGCACCGGCGGCGGTGGCCGAGTCGGAGCCCGCGCCGGCGGCCGAGGCCGAGCCCAATCCGGTTATCGAATTGTCGGGCGCCGTCGCCTGGGCCGACGAGGCCGAGCGCGAGCTGAAGAAGATTCCCTTCTTCGTGCGCGGCAAGGCGCGGCGCAACACGGAAAAATTCGCCTCCGAGCGGGGGCTCCACACCATCACACTCGAGACGCTGTACGATGCCAAAGCTCATTTCAGAAGCTGACGCGACGCCCGTCCGGGTCGTCATCGTCACCATGGACACGCATCTGGCGAGCGCCACGGAACGCGCGCGGCGTGTGCTGCAGCGGGAATTGCCGGGGCTCTCGGTCGTGCTGCATGCGGCAACCGAGTGGAACGGCGACGCGCAGAAGCTGGCGCGCTGCCGCGCCGACATCGCGAGCGGCGACATCATCATCTGCGCCATGCTGTTCCTGGAAGCGCATTTCGAGGCGATCCTGCCCGACCTGAAGGCGCGCGCCGCGGACTGCGACGCGATGGTCCCCATGCTGTCGGAGAGCGAGGTCATGAAGATGACGCGCCTCGGCCGGTTCCGGATGGACAGCCCGCAGGGCGGCGCGCTCGGCTTCCTCAAGCGACTCAAGGGCGGCAGCAAGGAACGCTCGGCCAGCGCCGGCGCGCGGCAGATGAAGATGCTGAAGCGCATCCCGCAGATCCTGCGCTTCATTCCGGGCGCCGCGCAGGACGTGCGCGCCTATTTCCTGACGCTGCAATACTGGCTGGCCGGCTCCGAGGACAACATCGCCAACATGGTGCGGGCGCTGATCGACCGCTACGCCGACGGCGAACGGAAGCGGCTGCGCGGCACGCTGAAGGTGACGCTGCCGATCGCCTATCCGGAGGTCGGCGTCTACCACCCGCGCATGAAGGGCCGCATCGCGGACCGGGCCGATGCGCTGCCGGTGGCCGGATCGCTCGGCACGGTCGGCCTGCTCGGCATGCGCTCCTACATGCTGGCCGGCAACGCGGCGCATTATGACGGCGTCATTTCGGCGCTCGAGGCGCGCGGCCTGCGCGTCATTCCTGCCTTCGCGAGCGGGCTCGACTGCCGCCCGGCGATCGAGAAGTTCTTCATGAGGGACGGCCGCGCGACGGTCGATGCGCTCGTCTCGCTGACCGGGTTCTCGCTGGTCGGCGGACCCGCCTACAACGACGCCAAGGCGGCCGAGGAGCTGCTCGCGAAACTCGATATCCCCTATCTCGCGGCGCATCCGGCCGAGCTGCAGACACTGGAGCAGTGGGGCGCCTCGGATCGCGGCCTGCTGCCGGTCGAATCGACCATCATGGTGGCGATCCCCGAACTCGACGGCGCCACCGGGCCGATGGTGTTCGGCGGTCGCTCCGACCATGCGGGCAAGCCCTGCACAGGCTGCGCGCGCGGCTGCACCTTCCATGCCGGCGAGGACAGCCGCGACATGCATGCCTGCATCGAGCGCGCCGACATGCTGTCGGCTCGGGTCGAGAAACTGGTGCGCCTGCGCCGCGCGGAACGGGCCGACCGGCGCGTGGCGATCGTGCTGTTCAACTTCCCGCCCAACGCCGGCAACACGGGCACGGCCGCCTATCTCTCGGTCTTCGCCTCGCTGCACGCGACTCTGACCGCGATGAAGCGCGAGGGCTACCAGGTCAATGTGCCGGCGAGCGTCGACGAACTGCGGAGCAGACTGATCGAGGGCAACCGCGAGCGCTTCGGCGCGCATGCCAACGTGCATGTGCGGGTTCCGGCCGACACGCATGTCCGGCGCGAGAAGAACCTCTACGAGATCGAGGCGCAGTGGGGCCCGGCGCCGGGACGCCAGCAGAGCGACGGCTCGTCGATCTTCGTGCTCGGCGCGGAATTCGGCAATGTCTTCGTCGGCATCCAGCCGGCCTTCGGCTATGAAGGCGACCCGATGCGTCTCCTGTTCGAGAAGGGTTTCGCGCCGACGCATGCCTTCGCCGCCTTCTACCGCTACATCAAGGAGGATTTCGGGGCGCATGCGGTGCTGCATTTCGGCACGCATGGCTCGCTCGAATTCATGCCCGGCAAGCAGTCGGGCCTCTCCGCGCGCGACTGGCCGGACCGGCTGATCGGCGACCTGCCGAACCTCTATCTCTACGCCGCCAACAACCCGTCGGAAGGCGCGATCGCCAAAAGGCGCGCGGCGGCGACGCTGATCTCCTATCTGACGCCGCCGATCACCCATGCCGGGCTCTATCGCGGGCTGGTCGACCTGAAGGCGACCGTCGAACGCTGGCGCGCACTGTCGCCCGAGACCGAAGGCGAGCGCGGCGAACTTGCGGTGCTGATCCAAGCGCAGGCGGCGATCGTCGATCTGGCGCCTGCCGAGCCGGCGTGGAGCCTAACGGATGCCGACCAGATCATCCGCGGCCTCGGCGAGCAGATCCTGGCGCTGGAATACACGCTGATCCCGCACGGGCTGCATGTCGTCGGCATCGCGCCGAATGCGACGGAACGCGCCGACATGCTGCTGGCGGTCGCCGATGCCAGCCATTCGCTCCGACTTGACCGGACGGTTGCGGAAGCCATTGTGGCGGGCCACACGCCGGAGGCTGCGATGGCGCAGGGTGGCATCGCGCCGGACGCCGCGACGCTCGGCGTGTTGCGCGAACTCGCCACCACGGACCGCCTCGTCGGCGAAGACCACGAGATCCCGGCGATCCTGCGCGCGCTCGACGGGCGCTTCATCCGGCCGGCGCCGGGCGGCGACGTGCTGCGCACGCCGGCGATCCTGCCGACCGGGCGCAATCTGCACGGCTTCGATCCGTTCCGCATCCCGAGCCCCTTCGCGGTCGCCGACGGCGCGCGCCAGGCACAGCGGCTGATCGACCGCCACATGGCGGACGGCCTGCCGATGCCCGAGACGGTGGCGATCGTGCTGTGGGGCACCGACAATTTGAAGAACGAGGGCGGCCCGATCGCCCAGGCGCTGGCGCTGATCGGCGCAAGGCCGCGCTTTGACGGCTATGGAAGACTCGCCGGCGCGACGCTGATCCCGCTTGCCGAACTCGGGCGGCCGCGCATCGATGTGATGGCGACGCTGTCCGGCATCTTCCGCGACCTGCTGCCGCTGCAGATCAAGCTGCTCGCCGAGGCCTCGTTCCAGGCGGCCGCCGCCGACGAGCCGCTCGACATGAATTTCGTGCGCAAGCACGCGCTGGCGCACCAGGCGGAGACCGGCTGCGATCTGGAAACCGCCGCGCTGCGGGTCTTCGGCAATGCCGAGGGCGCCTATGGCTCCAACGTCAACCACCTGAT
>JAUYMV010000331.1 GCA_030698645.1 Mesorhizobium sp. | reverse complement strand
CCTCGACGAGCCGACGCGCGGCATCGACGTCGGCGCCAAATACGAGATCTACACGATCATCAACAAGCTGGCCTCCGAGGGCAAGGCGATCCTCGTCATCTCTTCCGAAATGCCCGAACTTCTCGGCATCTGCGACCGCATCTACGTGATGAACGAGGGCCGCATCGTCGGCGAGATGGCGGCCGACGACGCCAGCCAGGAAAAGATCATGCGCGCGATCGTGCGCGCGGAGGGACGAACCGCATGAGCAGCGAAACCGCGACCACATCGACCCGGCCTGCCTGGGTGCGCGCCGCCCTGCAGGAAAACCTGCGCGACTACGGCCTGGTGCTCGCCCTCATCTCCATCATGGTCTTCTTCCAGTTCACCACCAACGGCACCCTGTTCAAGCCGGTCAACCTGACCAATCTGGTGCTGCAGAACAGCTACATCATCATCATGGCGCTCGGCATGCTGCTGGTCATCGTGTCGGGCCACATCGACCTGTCGGTCGGCTCGGTGTCCGGCTTCGTCGGCGCGCTGGCGGCCATATTGATGGTCCAGTACGGCGTGAATTTCCTCGTCGCCAGTGTGCTCTGCCTGATCGTCGGCGCGCTCATCGGCGCCAGCCAGGGCTACTGGATCGCCTATATGAAGATCCCCTCATTCATCGTCACGCTCGCCGGCATGCTGGTGTTCAAGGGCCTCGCCTTGTGGATCCTCGGCGGCAAGTCGGTCGGACCGTTTCCGCCCGAGTTCCAGCTGCTCAGCGCAGGATTCATCCCCGACGTCTTCGGCCCTGTGATGATCGGCGGCGCCAAGTTCCATTCGACCACGCTGGTCATCGGCGTGGCCATCGTCGGCCTCATGCTGTTCTCCGCGCTGCGCAGCCGCCGCAACCGCGAGGCGCATGGCTACGAAGCCGAGCCCTTCGCGCTCTTCGTCGTCAAGAACGTCGTCATCGGGGCGATGGTGCTGTTCCTGATTTACATGCTGGCCTCCTACAAGGGCCTGCCCAATGTGCTGATCGTCATGGGCATCCTGATCGCGCTGTTCGTCTTCGTCACCAAGCGCATGACCATCGGCCGGCGCATCTACGCGATGGGCGGCAACGAAAAGGCGGCGAAGCTGTCCGGCATCAAGACCGAGCGGCTGACCTTCTACGTGTTCATGATCATGGGTGCGCTGGCAGCCCTCGCCGGGCTGATCTTCGCCGCCCGCCTCAACACCGCGACGCCCAAGGCCGGCCTCGGCTTCGAGCTCGACGTCATCGCCGCCGTCTTCATCGGCGGCGCGTCCGCCATGGGCGGCGTCGGCCAGGTGGCCGGCGCGGTGATCGGCGCCTTCATCATGGGCGTCATGAACAACGGCATGTCGATCATGGGCGTCAACATCGACTGGCAGCAGGTCATCAAGGGCCTGGTGCTGCTCGGCGCTGTCGTCTTCGACGTCTACAACAAGAACAGGGCATGACACGCGGCAACGCCGTCACAGCGCTGCCTTGAAACGGAATGAACGAACCGGCCGATCTCGCCGCGCGGCGTGCGCGCGCGGAGGGTGAGATTCGCGCCGCGCCGAGGGAGGAACGAGCCAATGCTGCTGTCCCAGATCGTCGATGAAACGGGCCGCATCCGCGTGCTCGCGCGTCATCAGGACCGCGTGCGCTTCGTCGAGAGCGCCGCATCCGTCTATGCGCTGGCGCTCGAAGCCGGACGCACCGGCAAGGGGCTTGTCGACCTCGTGGTCCAGCGCGGCTTCGGCGCAGACGTCGACCTCGAGGCGGCCTACCGCCAGGGCCGCGTCCGCTCCCCGATCCATCACCCGGACCCCGCCCACCTGCACCTGACCGGCACCGGCCTGACGCATCTGGGCTCGGCGTCCGCGCGCGACGCCATGCACAAGAACCTCGACGCCGGCGAGGAGAAGCTGACCGACTCCATGAAGATGTTCCGCATGGGCCTTGAGAACGGCAAGCCGGCGAAAGGTGAAACCGGCGTCCAGCCGGAATGGTTCTACAAGGGCAACGGCACGATGGTCGCCGCCCCCGGCGCGCCGCTCGTCTCGCCTGCCTTTGCCGAGGACGCCGGCGAAGAGCCGGAAATCGCCGGTATCTACGTGATCGGCGACGACGGCACGCCCTTCCGCGTCGGCTTCGCGCTGTCGAACGAGTTCTCAGACCACGTCACCGAACGCGTGAACTACCTCTATCTGG
>JAUYMV010000330.1 GCA_030698645.1 Mesorhizobium sp. | reverse complement strand
ATCGAAGATCGGTCTGCTGGTCTATTCGGCCGGGGACGTGCTTGCGCGCGCGCGCCGCGGACTCGAAGCGTACCGTCCATTCCCGCATCCGACGCGCACCGTTTTCGTCGCGACGATTGACTGACGCGAGGATGCGCCAAGATACGAAAAGATAGATCGCCGTCAGCAACAACAGCGCTACATCGACCGGGGAAGTGCGCGATGATATGAGACATCTGTAGCCCTTCCCCTCTGCATAGTTTTTATTTGCGCTTGAAGCGTGTCCTACAGCAGCCTTCCCAGAAACTCGTCGATCTCGCGGCCCGTCTTGAACTGGCCGAGGCGCTTGATTTCCCATTGCAGGCGGATGCCGGAGTTTTCCAGCACACGGGCGCGCACCGTCTCGCCGAGATATTCGAGGTCGTAGCCGGTGGCGGTGCCGGTGTTGATCATGAAGTTGCAGTGCATCGGCGACATCTGCGCGCCGCCGATCATCAGGCCGCGGCAGCCGGCCTTGTCGATTTCCTTCCAGGCCGAGGTGCCCTCGGGGTTCTTGAAGGTCGAGCCGCCGGTCTTCTCGCGGATCGGCTGCACCGTCTCGCGGTGGTGCTGAACCGCCTCCATCGCCGCCTTGATGGCCTCCTGGCTCTCGGGATAGCCCTCGAAGACGGCCGAGGTGAAGATCAGATCCGGCGCGGCCGACGAATGCCGGTAGGCATAGCCCATGTCGGCGTTCGACAGCACGTGCAGGTCGCCCTTGCGGTCGAGTGCGCGCACCTCGACGACGCGCTCGCGCGTCTCGACGCCGTTGGCGCCGGCGTTCATGCGTAGCGCGCCGCCGATGCCGCCCGGAATGCCGTGGTAGAAATGGAAGCCGCCGATGCCGTGCTCGTGGGCGAATGCCGCGACCCGCTTGTCCGGCGTCGACGCGCCGGCGCGGATGCGCGTGTCCGCGACCTGCTCGACCTCGCCGAACCCCTTGGCCGAGAGCCGCACGACGAAGCCCGGAATGCCGCCCTCGCGCACCAGCAGGTTCGAGCCGATGCCGACGACCATGACCGGCACGTCGGCCGGCACCGCCTTCAGGAAGGCGGTGAGGTCGTCCTCGTCGGCCGGCTGGAACAGCGCCTCGGCCGAGCCGCCGGCGCGAAACCAGGTGATCTTGTCCATCTCGGCATTCGGCGTGATGCGGCCGCGCAGGCCGGCAAGCCGGTCGCCGACACGGGACATCAGGGCGTGGCCGTCGACCTTCATGCGGAATTCCCCGCAAGCTCCTGGGGCAGCGCATAGGCCCATTGCGTGATGTTGCCGGCGCCGAGGAAGACGACGAAGTCGCCGGGCCTCGCGATGGCGCGGACGATCGGCGCGACCGCCGCCTGCCCGTCGATGGCACGCGCGTCGCGGTGGCCGCCGGAGCGGATGCGCGCCGTCAGCGTCTCGGCGTTTATGCCCTCGATCGCATCCTCGCCGGCGGCGTAGACCGGCGCCACGAGGACCGTGTCAGCGTCGTTGAAGCAGGACGAAAAGTCGTCGAACAGGTCGCGCAGGCGGGTGAAGCGGTGCGGCTGGGCAATCGCGATGACGCGCCCCTTCGAGGATTCGCGGGCCGCCTTCAGCACCGCCTTGATCTCGACCGGATGGTGCCCGTAATCGTCGAATATCTCGACGCCGTTCCAGGCGCCGGTATGCGTGAAGCGGCGCTTGACGCCGCCGAACGAGGCAAGTCCAGCGCGGATGGCGTCCGGGCCGATGCCAAGCTCATGCGCGACCGCGATCGCGGCGGTGGCATTGGAGACGTTGTGCCGGCCGGGCATCGGCAGGCGCAGCCCCGTGATGGGAATCGTGGCTCCGGTCTTGCGGTCGCGGATGGTGACGTCGAACACCGAGACCGCGCCGTCCATCGTATGGTTTTCGAAGCGCACGTCGGCCTGCGGGTTCTCGCCATAGGTGACGACGCGGCGGTCCTCTATGCGGCTGACCAGCGCCTGCACCTCCGGATGGTCGATGCACATGACGCCGAAGCCGTAGAACGGAACGTTCTCGACGAACTGGCGGAACGCCTCGCGGACCTTGTCGAAGGTGCCGTAATGGTCGAGATGCTCGGGATCGATGTTGGTGACGACGGCGATCTCGGCGGGAAGCTTGAGGAAGGTGCCGTCGCTCTCGTCGGCCTCCACCACCATCCACTCGCCGGCGCCGAGCCGGGC
>JAUYMV010000329.1 GCA_030698645.1 Mesorhizobium sp. | reverse complement strand
GTTCCAGGCACGAGTACCACCCCTAGCAACCCCGATCCTACGCCGGGAACCGTCAAGGAATGCTTATCGCGATAGCTAAAGAATCTTAACCGCCCGCTGCTAGGCAGTATGCGAGCGGAACACGTCCAATGCGCAAGCCTTCCACGTCGATCGGCACGAGACTTTCAAGAGTAGTGGTTCTGGCGGTACTCGCCGGCATACTTGTCAGCGTCTCGTTCTTTCTGGTCAGCGAGTTCCGCCAGACCGTTCGCGCCGAACAGGCGCGCCTGAGCAGCTCGGCCGCGGCCTTTGCGGCGGCCGCGGCGCCAAGCGTTCGGGGGGCCGACCAGCGGGGCGTTCTCCTGGTGCTGCGGGGCATCCGCGAGATGCCCGAAATCCGCTACGCGGCCGTTCTCGATTCGCGCGGCGAGATTCTTGCCGAAATCGGCCAGGCGGCGACACTGGAAAGCGCCGATGGCACCGCCGGGCAGGACAACCTGTCCATCTTCACGACGGATACCCTGGCGGCGACCACGGATATCCGCGATGCCGGCGAGGTTGTCGGCGCGCTCACCCTCAAGTCGGACATCACGTCGCTGCGTGGTCGATATCTCGACGCGCTGCGCACCTCGTTGCTGTTCGGAGCGGCGCTGATGCTGGTGACGGCGCTGATCGTGCGGTCGCAGATATCCCGCATCATCCGGCCATTGGGACAACTCGCCAGCGAGTTCGCCGATATCGGCAGCCGCTCCGATCTGACGAGACGGCTGCGCAACGATCGCTCCGACGAGATCGGCATCCTGATCGACGCCTTCAACGAGATGTTCTCCCATATCCAGCGGCGCGATACCCTTCTGCAGGACCATCGCGATACGCTGGAGCAAACCGTCGAAGTGCGCACGTCGCAGTTGCGCGTCGCCAAGGACGAGGCGGAACGTGCCAACGCCGCGAAGTCGGAATTTCTGGCGACGATGAGCCACGAGATCCGCACGCCGATGAACGGCATGATGGTGATGGCCGAGATGCTGTCGGCCGCGCCCCTCTCGCCCAGGCACCTGCGCTATGCCGAGATCATCAGCCGCTCGGGCCGCGGATTGCTCAACATCATCAACGATATACTTGATCTTTCCAAGATCGAGGCTGGCCAGCTCCGGCTGGAGGAAATTCCCTTTTCTCTCGATGCGATCGTCGAGGACGCGGCTGCCCTCTTCGCCGAGCGGGCGCGCGAGAAAGGGCTGGCGATCTCCGTTTTCGTCGCGCCCGAACTGCCGCGCATGCTGATCGGCGACCCGACGCGCATCAGCCAGGTGGTCGGCAACCTGCTCAACAACGCCCTCAAGTTCACCGAGCGGGGCGGCGTCTCCATCGAGGTCCACCGCGAAGGCGAGCCTCGCGCCGACGGGTCCGTGGATGTCGGCTTCCTGGTCCGCGATACCGGAATCGGAATCGCCCGGGACAAGGTGGAGCTGATCTTCGAGCGCTTTTCGCAAGCCGACGGCAGCATCACGCGCCGCTTCGGCGGCACCGGCCTCGGCCTGTCGATTTCGCGGATGCTGGTCGAGGCGATGGGCGGCAGTATTTCCGTGGCGAGCGAAGTCGGGCTCGGCTCGACCTTCAGCTTCTGCATCCGCCTCCCCGAGATGGAAGCCGCGCAGGAGCCGGTTCGGCTGGACGGAAGGCGCATCGGTGTGCTCGCCTCCTCCGCGATCGTCTTGGAGGGTCTCTGCAAGGCGCTGCGCGCGCGCGGCGCGGAGGTTGCCTTGGACGACGCGCCTTCGGCCGATGCCGTCCTTGTGCAGTCGGGCCAGGAGCATCGTTTGGCCGTTGGCAACCGGCCGGTCGTCCTGTTGCGTGACTTTGCCACGTCGCCTGCCGCGCTGCCGGACGCGATCATACCCGCCGGCGAGTTGTCGCTGCCGGTCGGCCGCGTCGAGTTTGATGTTTTCGTGGACGCGCTTGCCTCCGGCAACTGGGACCGGATGACCGGTCGCTCGCCTGCCGCGCCGCCGGTAGCCCTCGCCGACCTGAGCGGTCTCAGGGTTCTGGCCGTCGACGATACGGCGGTGAACAGGGAGGTGCTCAACGAAGCGCTCGGCGCATTCCGCATCCAGGCCCATCTGGCGGAATCCGGTCCGGGCGCGATCGAGATGGTGCGAAAGCAGAGCTACGATATCATCTTCATGGATTGCTCGATGCCGGGCATGGATGGTTTCCAGGCGACCGCCGAGATTCGCGACGTCGAATCCCGCCTGCGCCGCGATCCGGCGAAGATCGTCGCGCTGACGGCCCACGTCACAGGTCCCGAGGCCGCGCGCTGGCGCGATGCCGGCATGGATGCCTATGTCTCGAAGCCTTTCACCATAGCCCAGCTCGCGCAGGTGCTCGAAGACCGGGCGCCGGCGCCCGCGGTCGCCGCCGCCGGTGACGAAGCCGACGCGGCTGCCGAGTCCAACTCGTGGCAGTCCGTCCCCTTGCTCGCCCCGGAAACGCTGGGGATGTTCAGATCCCTCTCCAGGACGCAGGGCAATGCGCTGGCCGCAAAGGTATTCGGCCTGTTCGATACCCATTCTCGGCCCGCCCTCGAGGAATTGCAGGCGAGCCTTTCGGGCGATCCAACAGAAGCCGCGAAGGCCGCCCACGCGCTCAAATCCATGTGCCTGAGTGCCGGCGCCGGCCGTGCGGCTTCCATCTGCGGCGGCATGGAGGATCGCCTCAAGCAGGGTGCAGGCGTCGGCCAGACGCATATCGACGCGTTGTCGGCGGCGCTTCAGGAGTCCAGGGATGCGATGACGGCCTACCTGATGCAGGACGCCGCCGGGCAGCGGGCGACAGCCCTCTCCGCTTGATCGGAACGAATCGCCCTCGGGTCGTCGGGTGTCTGCAGGCAGGACAGTTCACCCACCCTGCCGGCCGCCGCGCAACTGCTTGAATGAATCCCCGAGTATCATTGCGGCCCCGGCGCCGTCGCCTGCGGCCATTGCCTACCGCGCGCGGCCGCGCGCGG
>JAUYMV010000326.1 GCA_030698645.1 Mesorhizobium sp. | reverse complement strand
CCTCGACGGCGACCGTGACGTCGCCCTCCATCAGGTCGGCCTCGGTCAGTTCGACCATGCTGACGGACTGATTCTTGTGCTCGTCGCGCGTCACCAGAATGGCTTTGAAGTGGTCGGTCATGGCGGTCTCCCTGAATTCTGGCCGCATGGGGCGGCGTGTTGCCTTGTTCAGCCGGCGGGCGGCGGATCGCGGCGCGTCGGCCAGCCGCGCCAGTCGAGGAATTCCTGCAGGATCACCAGTACGGCGCCGACGCTGATGGCGGCGTCGGCCAGATTGAAGACGGCAAACGACCAGCTTCCGGCGTGCAGCAGAACATAGTCCACGACATAGCCGTGCATGGCCCGGTCGATGATGTTGCCGAGCGCGCCGCCGAGAATGAACGCGAAGCCGAGGCGGGCCAGGTGCTGGCTGCCCGCGGTGCGCACGGCCAGGAAGCCGATGAACAGCATGACCGCGAATGTCAGCGCCACCATCGCGGTGTCGTCGAAGCCCGACAGGAAGGAAAAGGCGATGCCGGTGTTGCGCGTGTGGAACCACGACAGGAACGGCATCACGTCGATCCGCTCGTAGAGCTCCATGGTCTCGACGACCAGTCGCTTGATCCACTGGTCGAGCGCGGCCAGGCCGAGCGCGACGCCACCATAGAGCGCGAGCGTCGTCGTCTTCGTCATGCGCGGTCCTCGATGACGAGCGCGTCGCGGCGCACCTCGAACAGCATGACGCCGGTGGCGACCGCCAGGTTGAGCGAATCGGCGCGGCCGGCCTGCGGGATGCGCACCAGCCGGTCGCAGCAGGCCGCCAGCGCGTCGGGCAGGCCCTGCTGCTCGTTGCCCATCAGGAGCAGCACCGGTTTGCCGGCGTAGGGCACGCTGCGATAGTCGACGGCGCCCTTGAGATGCGTGCCTGCGACCATGCCTGGAAAACCCTTGCGCCAGGCAAGGAACTGTTCCTCGGTCGCCCGCGCCACCGGCACCGCGAAGATCGAGCCCATCGTGGCGCGCACCGTTTCCACCGAGAACGGGTCGGTCGTGTCGCCGATCAGGATCACGCCCTTGGCGCCGACGGCGTCGACCGTGCGCAGCACCGTGCCGAGATTGCCCGGATCGCGCACCCGGTCGAGCGCCACGTAGACGTCGTCGCCCTTGGGGCGGATGTCCTTCAGCGCCGTCCAGCGCTGCTCGAAGACGCCGACAACCATCTGCGGATTGCCGCGGCGGGTAATCGCGGCGAGCACCTTTTCGGTGACTTGGAGCACCAGCCCGCCGGCGGCGACCGTGCGCGCGGCGACCTTCTCGACGGCCGCGTTGCCCTTGCCGGACTTGGCGAAGACCAGCGTGTTGATGGTCCAGCCGAGATCGAGTGCGTCGATGACGAGCTTCAGGCCCTCGGCCATGAAGGCGTTCTGCTGGTCGCGGAACTTCTTCATCGCCAGAGCGCGAATGTCCTTGACGACGGGGTTCGCGAGGCTGGTGATCTCCTTCACCTGGCCGACGGCCCTGCGCTCGATCATGACGCCACCCAGCGCGAGAACAGCGAGGTCGACAGCGCCCGGCCCGCCGACTTCTCACGGATGACCAGCTCGCCCGATTCGACTACGCCGCCCTTGCCCGCGAAGACGTCGCGCATCAGCGCGTGGATGGCGAAGAACGAGGCGCGGATCGAATAGGCGGTGAGCACGACGGCGAGCGGCCTTGGCGTCAGGATCTCGCGGCAGAGCTCGGCCATCACCGGCAGATCCTCGAACAATTGCCAGACCTCGCCCTTCGGCCCGCGCCCATAGGCCGGCGGATCGAACAGGATCAGGTCGTAGCGGCTGTCGCGCCTGGCCTCGCGCTCGACGAACTTCATCGCGTCGTCGCAGATCCAGCGGATGGGCTTGTCGCCAAGCCTTGCCATCTCCTGGTTCTCGCGCGCCCAGCCGATCGCCTTCTTCGACGCGTCGACATGCGTCACCTCGGCGCCGGCGCGAGCGGCGACGAGCGATGCGATTCCCGTATAGCCGAACAGGTTGAGCACCTTCACCGGCCGGTTCGCCGCCCGGATCAGGCTCTCCATATGGCTCCAGTGCGGCGCCTGTTCGGGGAACACGCCGACATGGCGGAACGAGGTGAAGCGGCCGAGATAGGACATGCCGTCGTGCCGCATCGGCCAGGTCTCGCCGAGCGGCGTACGCGGGAAGCGCCAGCGGCCAATGCCCTCCTCATCGGTATCGCCGGTGAACAGCGCATCGGCGCGCTCCCACTCCCTGGCCGGCAGCGCGCGGCGCCAGATCGCCTGGCCCTCCGGCCGGACGATGCGGTAGGGACCATATTGCTCGAGCTTCTCGCCATCGCCCGAATCGAGCAGCGCATAGTCTTCGTTGGGCGCGACCTCCAGTATGACCGGCAGCCGCTCCGCCGGCAGCGCGCCCTCGCGGCGCGGCTGGTGGCGCTGTTCGACTGTCCGAGCCAGGGCCTCGGCCGGTCGTTCGCCGGACGCGGAAGATTGCGGGCGATCGTCGCGAACCGGTGTCTTCGGCCGCGCGACGACCGGGTCGGCGCGCGGCTTTTCGGCGGGCGGGCGCATCTTCTGCGCCGCCGGCCGCACCGGGGCGGCGCCCCGGCCGGGGCCGGGCTTTGCGTTCCGGCGTTTGTCGCGCGAAGGTTTCACGGAGCGTCCATCGTCGTCATCGTCGGCGGCTTGTGCCACAGCGCGATACGCCCCGCAACGAAAGAGGTGCCGCGACGCCGCGACGCCTCGCGAACGAGCCTGGCTGCCCGCCGGTGCAAGACCCGCGCGTCCGGATCCAGATCGCCGACGGCTCCGGAAGGCCTCCAAGAGCGTTCACGCAAGCTGACAGGCGACGTCCAAACGTGATGGAACGGCCGCTTCCGCCGCCTGAGCGCCGCATTCGGCACACATTGAGCCCACCTTTCGTCGATAGCGGCCAGGCCAGTTCAACGGCAGAAGGCCCGACTCGATGCAGACACCCACCCGTTTCCTCGCCGCCGCGGCCTTTGCCGTCGGCCTCCTCTCCGCCGAGGCGGCATTCGCCCAATGCGGCGGCGCCTCCTGGTATGCGCTGCATTCACGCACCGCATCGGGCGAAACGATGAACCCGAACGCCATGACGGCGGCGCATCGCAGCCTGCCTTTCGGCACGCGGGTGAAGGTCACCAACAAGAGGAACGGCAAGAGCGTGGTGGTTCGCATCAACGATCGCGGCCCGTTCATCAAGGGACGCGTCATCGACGTTTCCAAGGCGGCGGCGCGGGCGCTCGGCTTCGTCGGCGCCGGCCACACCAGCATCTGCATGGCCAACGTCTGACGGCCGTCCTGGCTCAGCCGCGCAGCGCGGCTCAGCCGCGCAGCCGCCGCGCCGCAGTCTCGGCCATCGCCTCGGCAAGAGCCATGCCCCATTCCGCCCGGCAATAGGCGCGGAAGTCGAAGCAGGGCAGGCCGGGGCAGACCTCGAACTCGATGAGATGGACAGTGTCGTCCGCCTCGACGCGCAGGTCGATCGAAAAGACGTCGGCGAGGCCGAGCCCGCGCATCAACCGCCCGGCGATCTCGCGGATGCGCTGGTCGGCCGCCGCTGCAGATCGCCGACGGCGACCAGCAGCGGCTCCCGGTAGAGTCCCTCGGCCCTGGCGTGCGCGCCGCTGTCGCCATAAAGCGCCATCGAATCCTCCATCGTCTGGAAGTCGGCGCCTGAATCGACGAAGGCTAAGCCCAGCGCCTCAATTCCGGTCTGCGGGTCGACCGCCAGGAAACTCGCCCGCACATTGCGGCCCGGAACATAGGGCTGCACCACCACGTCGTCGCGATAGGCGGCATGGACGCGGCGGCTCAGGTCCAGCGCGTGATCGAGATCGTCGGTGCGGGAATCCTGCCAGATGCCGATCTTGGCGCCGAGCCGGTTCGGCTTGACGAACCAGCCGGAGGGCGAGGTCGGCGGCGGCACGATCCATGCGCCGTCGCGCGCCAGCCCGCTTGCCGGGACCGGCAGGCCGAGCGCGCCGAGCACGGCGCCCGAGCGGAACTTGTCCTGGCAGAGGGCAAACAGCGAATCGTCGGCGCCGAACGTCTTCAGCCCGTTCAGCCGGGCGAGCGCCGGCGCCGCGCCGCCGCGAAAATAGGCGACGCCGTCGGACAGCGTCCAGACCAGCGTGCGCGCCGGGTCCCTGGCGGCAAGCGTCTTGGCCGCGTCGTCGAGCGGGACCGGCGAGAAGCCGACGCCGCGCGCCCGGCAGGCCTCGCCGATCGCCTCGAATTCGGGCGCGATGTCGGTCGACTGGGCGAGATAGGACGCGATCTCGATGGCGTGGCGCGGCGCGAAGCCGTCGGCCAGCAGGCGCGAATGGCATGCCGCTTCCGGCTCGTAGACCAGTACCAGTTCGGGCGTCCGGCTGTCCATGTCGGTCTCCGTCAGGCGGCGTTCCGGCGAAAGCGCGCGATCCGCTCGCGAAACGCCACAGGCGAGAGAAGCGCGCCATGGCCGGGCAGCGCTCGCACGAAATCGACGCTTGCGAGGCGCTGGTGCGACAGCAGCAGCGCCGCCCGGTCGGCGCCGGGGATGTCATCGAAGATATGCCCGTCATGCACCGTGTCGGCGCAGAACAGGAAGCCCGACCGGCTGTCCAGGACGCAGAGCGATCCGGGCGAGTGACCGGGCGTATGCAGGATGTCGAGCGTGCGGCCGCCGAGATCGATCCTGTCGCCGTCGCCGACCAGTTCGTGCAGCGGGCAAGGCGTCTGACGGATCGTCGACGCGGCGATCCCGCCGCCGCCGGCAAGCGTGTCGAGCCCGTCCAGCCAGGGCAGCGCCTGGGTGGCGCGCGGATCGGGGGCGGCGAAGACCGCGGCTTCCGCGCCGTGGCCATAGCGCCTTTCGGCCAGGTGCAGGGCGCCAATATGGTCGAAATGGCTGTGCGTCGCGACCGCCACCAGCGGCCGTCGCGGATCCCGGCGCAAGCCGTCCAGCGAAGCTGCGAAGCCCCAGCCGCCATCGATCAGGCAGTCGCGGCCATCGCCTTCGACGAGATAGAAATAGCTTCGTTCCGGAAGCGATACGACGCGCTCGCTCAACCGGAAAACGCCATGGCCAAGCACTTCGACGGCAAGTCCGCTCTCGTCGCCGACCAGATCGGACCAGGCGCGCGATTCGGTCACCTGGCCGCTTCCATCAGAGCGCCACGGGCGGCTCGAAACGGCCGTTGACCGCGATGTCGAGCAGGAAGGTTTGGCCGGCCTGCGGATCGGTGGCGCGCTCGGCGGCGCTCAGCCCCTTGAAGGCCGAGGTCACCGCCATGCGAGCCGCCCCCGGTCCGACGAAGGCCGGGCAGGAGGATTGCTTCGCCGGCAAAGCGATGGTCCGCATGAGCCTGCCCTCCGGCGACCAGGCGTCGAGCGCGCCGGCGCCCCAGCGACAGTTCCAAAGCACACCGTCGGCGTCGACGATGGAACCGTCGATCCAGCCCTCCCCGCCGCGGCGGTCGAGGAAGACCTTCGGCTCGCCGCTCGGCAGCCCGGTCGTGCTGTCGCAGGAAACGCGCATCATCAGACCGGTCGGCGTGTCGGTGAAGTAGGCCAGGCTTCCATCGGGCGAAAAGCAGATCGAGTTGGGGATGGCGAAACCGGGGTAGAGCAGGCGCAGCTCGCCCTTGAGGAACCAGTAGATCGCGCCGGCCTTCGAGCCCTCGTCGATCGGCATGGTGCCGATCCAGAACGCGCCGCAGGGATGCACCCGCGCATCGTTCGAGCGGTTGAGCGGCTTGTCGGCCTCGAGCGGCGTGTGCAGCGTCAGGCGCCCGGTGCTTCGATCGCGCACATAGAGACCGTCGGCAGCGACCAGCAATTGCCGCTCCGCGTCGATCGCCGCGATGGCGCTCGCCATGACGGGCAGGTCGTGCACGACCGTCGTGTCGCCGGCGAACGGCCGCTCCAGCAGCTTTCGCCCGAGGATGTCGAACCAGAACAGCGTCTCGCTCGCCGCGTCATAGGCCGGTCCCTCGCCGAGCGCGCAGGCGATGTCGCAGAAGACGCGCGCGCCGCTCATGCGCTCAGCTCGCCATGCAAGGCGTCCCACGCCGCGACCGCGCGGCGCGCCCGCTCTGCCACGCTAGCGGCGTCCATGCCCGGCCGGTAGAGGCTCGAGCCAAGGCCGAAGACCGTTACACCGGCCTTTGCATAGAAGGCAAAGTCGGCATCCGAGACTCCGCCGACCGCGCCCACCACCGTCTCCCCCGGCAGCACCGCGCGGATGGCGGCGATGCCGGCGGGGCCGAGCACGCTCGCCGGAAAGAACTTCAGCGCCGAGGCGCCGTGGCCGAGCGCGGTGAAAGCCTCGGTCGGAGTGAACACGCCGGGCATCGTCACCATGCCGAAACGAGCGGCCCGCGCCAGCACGTCGCCATCGACATTAGGACTGACGAGCAGCCGGCCGCCGCAGGCGTCCAGCCGGTCGACATCGGCGGCGCGCAGCACCGTGCCGGCGCCGACCAGCGCCCCCGGCAGCGCCTTGGCCAAAAGCTCGATCGAGCGGAACGGCTCCGGCGAGTTGAGCGGAATCTCGATCGCCTCGATTCCGGCCGCATGCACGGCCTCGCCAATGGCGGCGATCTCGGCCGGCGTCACGCCACGCAGGATGGCGACCAGACCGCGGCGCAGGATCGGCCAGGGCGCGGACACGCTCATGCCGGCCCGCCGTCGAAAAACAGCGCCCGGGCTGCCGCGAACAGTCCGGCGCGCACCGCGGCGTCCGCATCGACGGGTTCGACCGCATGGCCGGCCCGCCTGAGGGCAGCGTCGTAGAGGCTGCCGAGGGCGCCCGACGCGACCAGGACGACCCGCCGTTTCGGGTCGCCCGCGGGCTGGGCCGCCGCGATCTCGCTGCCGATGAGCAGACCCGACAGCGCCGCCGCCGCGTCGCGCGGCGACAGTTCGCCGAGCAGGCCCGTCGCCCGGATGCGAAACAGCAGCGACGTCAGCGCCTCCGGATGGTGGAGCGCCCGATCCAGCCAGACGCCGAACGTCTCGTCGTCGGGAGCCGGCTGCGCCGGCGAAGCGCCGATGGAATGGCGCAGGATCGACGAGGCGGCGAGCAGCGCGAAGAGTTCGCCGGTCATCGCGGTGCGAAACGCGGTGACCGACCCGTCGGCGACCTCGACCCATTTCGAATGCGTGCCCGGCATGCAGACGAGATGACGGCCCCGGCCAAGCGACGCGGCGCCGGCGATCTGCGTCTCCTCGCCGCGCATGACGTCGGGCGGTGTCTCCTGCGACAGGCCGGGGAGAATGCGCACGTCGCGGCCGATGCCCGGCCCCTTGACCGCCTGTTTGGCGAAGCCGGCGATCGGCGCCGGCAGTGACAGATAGCCGGCATCGACCCAGCCCTGGCGCGCGCCGGCCATGCCGCAGACGACCACGGGTATGTCGGCCGGCGCGTGCATCGCCGCGAGGTGCGCCTCGAGCACGGCGCCGAAACCCTTTTCGCCGGCCTTCGCCATGCCGTCGTCCGAACGCCGTTCGGAGACGACGCCGCCATCGGCGTCGAGCAGCCAGATGCGCATGTTCGACGTGCCCCAGTCGACCGCCGCGACGTGAGCGCTGCTGGCGGCGGTCACAGGAACCCTCCGTCGACGATCATGGTCTGGGCGGTCAGCATGCGCGCGGCGTCGGAGGCGAGGAACAGGCAGGGACCGACGATGTCGCCGGGCTGCATCTCCTCTCGGATGCACTGCTTGGCGACATGCGCCGCGAGGCTTTCCGGGTTGGCCCAGAGTTGCCTTTGCCGCTCGGTCATGACCCAGCCGGGCGCGATCGCGTTGACGCGGATGCCGTGGGGACCGAGCGCGCCGGCGAGCCCCTTGGTCAGGCCGATGATGCCGGCCTTGGCCGCAGTGTAGGATGGCAATGTGCCGAGATTGATCAGGAAAGAGGTCGAAGTGAAATTGATGATGGAGCCTGCGCCGGCCTTCTTCATGCCTTCGGCGACCGCCTGCGCGGTGAAGAAATGCGGCCGCAGATTGATCGCCTGGTTGGCGTCCCAGTAGTCCGGCGTCACGTCGGCGATGTCGTGGCGGTCGTCGCGCGCCGCGTTGTTGACCAGGACGCGGGCCGCGCCATGCGCGTCTTCAGCTGCCGCGACCGCCGCACGCAGCGCCGCGATATCGCGCAGATCGGTCTTCAGAAAGAGCGGACGCGAGCCCGCGCGCCGCTCGACCGCGTCGCAGAGCGCCAGGCTTTCCGCTTCGGCGATGTCGATGAAGGCGACCCGCGCGCCCTGCAGGGCGAAGCCCTCGGTCAGCGCCGCGCCGATGCCGGTGCCGCCGCCGGTGATCAGCACCGGCTTGCCGGCCAGATCCGGAAAAATCGCCGATGGCATCATGCTCGTTCCCCTCCGGCTCTCCTCAGGCCGGCGCCATCCTATCGGGGAAAGCCGGGGTCCTGACAAGAGGCCGAAGGCCCGAAGGCTCAGGCGTCTCTCGCCTGCGCGGGGCCGCGAAGGGAATCGCGCAGATAGCCGAGCGTAGCGTCGGCGTCGAGCGGCTTGCCGAACAGGTATCCCTGTCCGCCGCCGCAGCCGAAGGCCAGGAGCCTCTGGGCCTGCGCTTCCTCCTCGATGCCCTCGGCCACGACATCCATGCCGAGCCCCTCGCACATCGCCAGGATGGCGCGGATGATGTGCTCGGACGGACGGTCGTCCAGAATCGAGGAGACGAAGGCGCGGTCGATCTTCAGCTTGTCGAAATGGAAGTCGCGCAGCCGCCCGAGGCTCGACTGGCCGGTGCCGAAATCGTCGAGCGAGACGCGGATGCCGACCTGGCGCAAATCCGCGACGATCTTGGCGGCGGAGGTCGGATCGCTCATCACGCCGGTCTCGGTGATCTCGATCTCGAGCCGGCGGGGATCGAACCCCGTCTGGTCGAGAATCGAGAGGATCTGCTGCCCGGTATTCTGGTCGACGAGTTGCGAGGGCGACAGGTTGAAGGAGAGGAACAGATGCGCCGGCCAACGGCCGGCGGCAATCGTCGCCTTGCGCAGCAGCAGTTGCGACAGCGGCCCGATGATGCCGCGCTCCTCGGCGATCGCGATGAAGACGCTTGGCGGCACCCTGCCCAGATCGCGGTCGGTCCAGCGCGCCAGCGCCTCGAAGCCGATCGGGCGCCGGGTGCGCAGGTCGATGATCGGCTGGAAGTGCGGTTCGACCTCGCCGGCCGAGACGGCGCGGCGCAGCGCCTGCTCCATGCGCGTCATGCGCTTGGCGGCGTCTTCCATTTCCTGCGTGTAGACGACGACGGCGCCGCGGCCCGAACGCTTGGCCTGGTATAATGCCGTCTCCGCCTTGTTGATCAGTTCGTCGGCGCTCTCGTCGCCGTAGAAGAGCGCGCAGCCGACCGAGGCAGACAATCGCACCGTGCGTTCGCCGACGTCATAGGGCGCGGAGAGGATTTCGATCAGTGTGCGCGCCTGGGCGCTGGCGGCGGCGACCGAGAACGTCATCGGCAGCAGGAAGCCGAACTCGTCGGCGCCGATCCTGGTCGCTATCGAATGCTCGTCCATCGCGGCGCGCAGCCGCAACGCGACCTGCACGAGGATGTTGTCGCCAGCGGCGCGTCCGAACAGGTCGTTGATCGGCTTGAACCCGTCGAGATCGATGATGCCGACGGCAAACGGCGCGGGGTCATCGGCGCGCTCCGCCTGCAGGCGTTCGACCTTGTCGACGAAGCGCCGGTGGTTGCCGAGGCCGGTCAGCGGATCCGTGAAAACCAGATCCGTCGGTTCCTTCCTTGGCGCACTGGAATCGGCCTTGGCGAGCATCTCTCTCCCTGACTGCAAAGCTCGTCTTGCTTGCCGGGAAGTCTGTCATGAAACCGTTTAGGAAACGTATCGCGATCACATCTTTGTGATCGCGTGGGTTTCGCAAATGCCTCGAACCGCGCGGCCGCGATCTTGGCGGATGTGCCCGCCGACCCTAGCGCGGCAGGACGCGGTACAGGCGCAGCGGCGCCGCCGCCGTGCCCGGCACGGGCTCCAGCCAAGCCGGCGCCGTGCCGGCAACCAGCGCGGCCAGCAGCCCGC
>JAUYMV010000321.1 GCA_030698645.1 Mesorhizobium sp. | reverse complement strand
CGACAGGTCGCCATTCGCGCAGGCCGAGAAGCGCTCCGCGCGGCTCTCGAACTCGGCGGCCAGCGCCTTTTGCGCGGCCAGCTTGACCGCCTTGGCATCCTCGCCACCGGCCGACGGATCGGCGGTGAACCGGAAACCCTGCAGTTCCCCGACGTGATGCCCTTCGACGGCGACGTCACCGGTGGGACTGATTTCGGCTTCAAGCATCGTGTTTTCTCTAAGGCGCCTCATGAGCACGGAAGTCCTGCGGTCTACGAAGCGTTTCGTCAACCGCTCATGCAGCGCATCGGACAGTCTGTCTTCGATCTCGCGCGTTTTTTCCTGCCAGTGTGCCGGATCGGCAAGCCAGCCCGGGCGATGCGACACGAAAGTCCAGGTGCGGATCTGCGCGATGCGATGCGACAGCGTGTCGATGTCGCCGTCGGCGGAGTCGGCGCGGCGCACCTGCTCGGCCATGTAGGTCTCGTTGACATGGCCGTGCTCGACCAGATCCTGGTAGATCGAGCCGATCAGGTCGGCGTGCTGGGCGGGCGCGATGCGGCGGTAGTCCGGCAGCGCGCAGGCGTCCCAGAGCATGGCGACGCGTTTCGCGCTCGTCGTCACGTCGCGCACCAGCGGATCGGCGGAGAGGTGCTCCAGCGCTTTGGCGTCGACCGCCGGCAGCGCCTTTGTCAGCCCCTCGACGGTAGGTATCGCTTCGATCGAACGGCGAAGCGCATCGAGGCTGGAGAAGTCGAAGTCGGGCGTACGCCACTGCAGCACCTTGACCGCGTCGAAGGCATGGCTCTCGATGCGCTCGACCAGTTCGTCCTCGAACGGCAGGACCTGGCCGGTGACGCCGAACGTGCCGTCGCGGACATGCCGCCCGGCGCGTCCGGCGATCTGGCCGAGCTCTCCCGCCGTCAGTTCGCGGTACTGGTAGCCATCGAACTTGCGGTTCTGGGCGAAGGCGACGTGGTCGACGTCGAGGTTGAGCCCCATGCCGATCGCGTCGGTGGCGACCAGGAAATCCACGTCGCCCGACTGGTAGAGCTCGACCTGCTTGTTGCGCGTGCGCGGGCTGAGCGCGCCGAGCACGACGGCCACGCCGCCGCGCTGGCGGCGGATCAACTCGCCGATCGCATAGACCTCGTCGGCCGAGAAGGCGACGATGGCCGAGCGGCGCGGCAGGCGGGTGATCTTCTTGGAGCCGGCATAGGCGAGGTGCGACATGCGCGGCCGCGTCACCACCGATATGCCGCGCAGCGTGCGCTCCAGGATGCCGCGCATCGTGCCGGCGCCGAGCAGCAGCGTCTCGTCGCGCCCGCGCAGATGCAGGATCCGGTCGGTGAAGATATGGCCGCGTTCGAGATCGCCGGCCAGCTGCACCTCGTCGATGGCGACAAAAGCGGCCTTGGTCTCGCGCGGCAGCGCCTCGACGGTGCAGACCGAATAGCGCGCGCCCGGCGGCTGAATCTTCTCCTCGCCGGTGATCAGCGCGACATTCGCCACGCCCACCCGGTCGGCGACCCTCTGGTAGACCTCGCGCGCCAGCAGGCGCAGCGGCAGGCCGATGATGCCCGACGAATGCGCCACCATGCGCTCGATGGCGAGGTGCGTCTTGCCGGTGTTGGTCGGGCCCAGCACGGCCGTCACGCCGCGTCCCGACAGGATCATGGCGTCTTTCTGCTTCGGCTGGATGTTCATCGCGGAAAGACAGCCTTTCGATGCGCCGCTTGCGCGGATCGGAACTGGCGAAACAAGATGTCGGAATTTCGTCCCGGCCAGGCGCCGCAAGCCGCCGCCGGACTGCATATAGGATGGTGGCCCGGCTGCACAACCAGGCCCGCAAATCCCGGTCACCGTTAACAACCGGAACGAGTCTGGAACGAATCAGCGACGAATCACAGACCTGCGCTGATTCATGGTCTGTTCACCGCAACATGTTGATTTGAATCGCAGTTTTGCACCATATGCTGAATCGGCAAATGGCGGTTCAGGTAGATTCCGAGTCTTGCATTAACCTTTAGCCGACGGTGCCAGGGCGGCTCCTTCCGGGGCGATCGTGACCGCGCCTAATCTTATGAATTGATTAGCGATTCCTGATGCTTCGTTAATCCGCGGGCGGCCACCGAACCCGCTCCCGTTAACGATCCGCCCAAAGCCGGAACGAATCGGCGACGAATCGGCTTCGAATCACAATTCCCGCTCTGTTCACCGCAACATCTTGTGGTTGCAGCACCGGAGATGCGTAGACTGGGCGGGCTGGACCCACGTCGCGTTCCGTCCCGCCCGGATGTCGTTAACCATTGCGCCCCACAATGGCACAGGGCGCATGTCGCCTGACCGAAGTCCGGCGGCGCAGCCGCGCTTTCCTGTTGCAGGAACACCTGCCGCCGCCCGGACGGCATTGCCGGGCGAGACGACGGTCCCGCCCGGACTCCGGCGGCCTCAGTTGGCGTCCATGCTGGACAGCACGCAGTTGTACTGATCGTTGCCAAGGAACAGCACGTCGCTTTCCTTGGTGGACTGGTCCAGCGCCAGGTTGAACATGATGCGGTTGACGCCGATTCCCTTGAGCGCCTCCGGAAATCCCATGAAGGCGTAGACGCCGGCAATGCCGAGCGGGTTGAGCGGCGTCTCGGTCCCCTCGTAGTTGGCTGTCGCCGACATGATCAGGGTTTCGGTGTTAATCTGGTAGTCGCCGGAGATCGCGGAGCCGACGAACTTCCCGAACATGTCATTGCAGTAGGGGTCGCCCTCGGGCGCGCGTGACCCCTGCATCGTCACCGCATACAGCGTCTGAAGCGTGTTTTCATAACTGCCGTCGATCTGTTCCGCCAGGACCGGCGTGGCGGCCAGCATCGCGACGGTCAAAGCTACCGTTCGTTTCATGGAGAATACTCCCGCTGAATTGAAGTCGCATGGAGTATAGTATCCGAGAAATCTATATTATGCAATCAAGTAATATGACAGTACAGCAGACCGTTTTATTGACATTTCCAATCGAATACGGAATGCCTTCCGGCCAACGAAAAACGCGCCCGGCGGGCCGGGCGCGTCGAAAGGAGCAGGAGATAGTCCGCCGCGCGAGAGCGGGGGCTACGGTCAGGCGAAATACTGCCCGCCATTCGCCGAGATCGTCGAGCCGGTGATGAAGCCGGCGGCGTCGGACACCAGGAAAACCACGCAGCGCGCGATCTCGTCGGGTTCGCCGAGGCGGCCGACCGGGATTTGCGCGATGATCTGCTCGCGCACTTTTTCCGGCACCGCCATCACCATGTCGGTGCCGATATAGCCCGGGCAGACGGCGTTGACGGTGATGCCGGCGCGCGCGCCCTCCTGCGCCAGCGCCTTGGTGAAGCCGAGATCGCCGGCCTTCGACGCGGAGTAATTCGCCTGCGCGAACTGGCCCTTCTGGCCGTTGATCGAGGAGATCGTCACGATGCGGCCGAACTTGCGCTCGCGCATGCCGTTCCACAGCGGATGCGTCATGTTGAAGGCCCCGTTCAGATTGGTGTCGATGACGTCGCGCCACTGCTCGCGCGTCATCTTGTGGAACGGCGCATCGCGCGTGATGCCGGCATTGTTGACCAGCACGTCAACCGGCCCGAGATCGGCCTCCACCTTGGCGATGCCGGCCACGCAGGCATCGTAGTCGGCGACCGACCATTTGTAGACCGCGATGCCGGTCTCCGCCTTGAACTTCTGCGCCGCCTCGTCATTGCCGGCATAGTTGGCC
>JAUYMV010000383.1 GCA_030698645.1 Mesorhizobium sp. | reverse complement strand
CGTCGCCTTCCGCATCCGTCGCATCGATCTGGCGACGATCCGCGCCGGAGCGACGCTCGACGGGCCGATCATCCTGTCCGCCGACATGTCGTCGCAGATCGACAACATGGAGGGCCTCGACGTCTGGACCCGCGCCGACGGCGCCACGATGGTGTCGATCGTCTCCGACGACAACCATTCGATGCTGCAGCGGAACCTTTATCTGGAGTTCCGCCTGCTCGACGAGTGAGGCTTTACTTCGCGACGGCCGGCGCCGGCCGCAGCCATGCCAGCAGCGCGCCATAGGGCGCCAGCATGGCGATACCGATCAGCACCTTGACGCCGAAATCCCCGATCGCCAGCGACACAAAGAGTGGTGCCTCGCCGCCGAGGAACGGCACGGCGAAGCCGAGCGAGCCGTCGTCGCGCCCGAGCGCCGTGTCGAGCGGCGCGAAGAAGGGCGCAAAGGCGATCGAGAAGAACAGCACGGTATCAAGCACCGACCCGATCATCGTCGAGATGAACGGCGCCTGCCACCAGCTCTGGCGGCGCAGCCTGTCGAAGATCGCGACGTCGAGCAGCTGGGCGGCGAGGAAGGCGGTGCCGGACGCCAGCGCGATGCGCGGCGTGGCGAGCAGCACCGACAGCACCACGGCGATCGCAAAGCCGGCATAGACGACATTGCGCGCCGCCGCCGGTCCATAGCGCCGGTTTGCGAGGTCGGTGACGAGAAAGGCGACCGGATAGGTGAACGCGCCCCAGGTGAGGATCTCACCGAGGCCGAACGGCTCGAACGGGAACTGGACGAGGAAATTGGAGGCGGCGACGGTGGCCGCCATCAGCGCCACGAAGGGCGCGATCATCTTCAGCGAAGGCATTTTTTTATCCTGGGTAATGGAACCAGCGGACCGCCGCGAAGCGCGGCGGCGTCAGGCGAACAGATCAGGCGGCAGTGGCTTCCGGCTGTTCAGCCAGCTTCTTGGCGATCTGCTTCTTGAGCAGGCGCGCGCGCTGCGACAGATCCTCGGTGCCGGCCTTGATCAGAAAGGCGTCGAGCCCGCCGCGATGCTCGACCGTGCGCAGCGCGTTCGCCGAGATGCGCAGGCGGACGTTCTGGTTCAGCGCTTCCGAGATCAGCGTCACGCGCACCAGGTTCGGCAGGAAGCGGCGACGCGTCTTGTTGTTCGCGTGGCTCACATTGTTGCCGTAGAGGACGGCCTTGCCGGTCAGTTCACACTCGCGGGACATGTCAGCTACCTTCGTTCATTGTCGGCCATGAAGACCAGTCGCACCCATACGGGCGGCGCGGTCCGTGTCATCGGCCTCTTGGAAAAGTTGGCGTTCCATAGTGCCATTTGGCAAATGCGTCAAGCGCGCGGGGCAAATCGGCACGATCCGCGCCGGACTATCGCCGCGGCTCGATCAGATCCCACAAATTGCCGTAGAGATCCTCGAACACCGCCACGGTGCCGTAGGGCTCGTGGCGCGGGGCTTCGCGAAAGACGACGCCGGCGGCCAGCATGCGCGCGTGATCGCCGGAAAAATCGTCGGTGTGAAGGAAGAAACCGACGCGCCCGCCGGTCTGGTCGCCGACGCGCGCCGCCTGCGCCGCATCCGACGCTTCGGCCAACAGCAGCGGCGTTTTCGCAGCACTGGAGGGCGCGACGAGCACCCAGCGCTTTCCGTCGCCGAGCGCCACGTCGGCGACCAGCGTGAAGCCGAGCGCATTCGTGAACCAGCCGATCGCCGCGTCATACTCGGCGACGAGAAACGTCACGGCGCCAAGGTGCCGCGCCATGGCCTACTCGGCCTTGAGCGTGTAGCGGCCGACGATGCGTGCCTGGGTGGTGTCGTAGATCAGGATGGTCTCGCCGCCGCCCGAAAGCGCCAGATGCAGCGACAGGCGCTCGCCCGAAAGGCTCTGCGACACCACGCGCGCGCCGGCCGGAAGCGCGATATCGCCGCTGGCGATCTCGCCGGGCACGCGCGAGACCGCGACCGGCGCCGCCGGAGCCAGCACGCCGGACTTGTAGACAACGGCCACCAGCACGGCCATAACGTCGAAGAACATCAGGCCGAGATTGACCGCCACGAAGCGGACGAGCTTGCGGCGCACCTTTTCGACCGCCGGGTCGAGCGGTTTTTCGTCCTGTTCGAGGTCCAAAGGTCCCGCCATGTCCAACCTTGTCAATTTCGTGCGCGCATGAGCGCTCCTGATAGCGAACTGGCCGGCGCATGGAAAGCGTATGAAACCGGCGCCAACGCCGCGGGCATGCGGCTCGACCAGTGGCTGGCCGGCGCCGTCGGCGACGAGATGTCGCGCAGCCGCGTCCAGACGCTGATTCGCGGCGGCATGGTCAAGGTTGGCGGCACGCCAGCCACCGAGCCGAAGCAGAAGCTGACCGGACGCGAGACGGTCGAGATGCGCCTGCCCGAGCCCGAGCCGCCGGAGCCGCGGGGCGAGGACATCCCGCTCGACATCCTCTACGAGGACGACCAGTTGATCGTCGTCAACAAGCAGCCGGGCCTGGTCGTCCATCCGGGCGCCGGCAACTGGTCCGGCACGCTGGTCAACGCGCTGATCCACCATTGCGGCGCCTCGCTGTCGGGCATCGGCGGCGTGGCGCGACCGGGCATCGTGCACCGGCTCGACAAGGACACCAGCGGCGTCATGGTGGCCGCCAAGACGGATCTCGCGCACCGCGTCCTGTCGGACGCGTTCGCCGACCACGGCCGCACCGGCGACCTCGAGCGCGCCTATCTGGCGCTCGTCTGGGGCGCGCCGCCGCGCACCTCCGGCACGATCGACGCGCCGCTCGGCCGCTCCAACAACGACCGCACGCGCCAGGCCGTGGTCAACGAGACGCGGTCGGACGCGCGCCACGCGGTGACCCATTTCACCGTCATGGAGCGCTACGGAGCCGATGTGAACGATTCCATGGCTTCGCTCGTCGAATGCCGGCTGGAAACCGGCCGCACGCACCAGATCCGCGTCCACATGGCGCATATCGGCCATCCGCTGATCGGCGACGCCGACTATGGCGGGGCCTTCCGCACCAAGGCGAACCGCCTGCCCGACGAGGCCCGCGCTCTCGCCTCGGCCTTCCCGCGCCAGGCGCTGCATGCGGCCCTGCTGGCGTTCCGCCATCCGGTGTCGGGAAAAATAGTCCGCTTCGAGGCGCCCATGCCGAACGATATGGCTGAGCTCGCGGCCGCCTTGAGGCGAATCTAGCGGTTTTCGCGCTCCGATCCGCGACTGTTCACTTGCGCGTGACAGTCTGTCGGTATCGAAAAGAAACCGTGATTTGGCCAGAATATCTGGTATATATGTTTCGTGTTCCCGAGACGCGTTGAACGGCCCGGGAGCGGATGCCCGCCGATATCTGGGGGCAGAAACGAGAGAGGAAGGGCGCTTCATGGCCCAGTCATTGCCAAGCATCGTATCCGGCGAAGGTGGATTGTCGCGGTATCTCGAGGAGATCCGCCGCTTCCCCATGTTGGCGCCGGAAGAGGAATACATGCTCGCCAAACGCTACAACGAGCATGAGGACACCAAGGCCGCGCACCGGCTCGTCACCAGCCATCTGCGCCTCGTCGCGAAGATCGCGATGGGCTATCGCGGCTATGGCCTGCCGATCGGCGAAGTCATTTCCGAGGGAAATGTCGGCCTCATGCAGGCGGTCAAGAAATTCGAGCCCGAACGCGGCTTCCGCCTGGCGACCTACGCCATGTGGTGGATCAAGGCGTCGATCCAGGAATACATCCTGCGCTCGTGGAGCCTCGTGAAGATGGGCACCACCGCCAACCAGAAGCGCCTGTTCTTCAACCTGCGCAAGGTGAAGAGCAAGATCCAGGCGCTCGAGGAAGGCGACATGCATCCCGATCAGGTGCAGGAGATCGCGACCCGGCTGAACGTCAGCAAGGAAGAAGTCATCTCGATGAACCGCCGGCTGTCCGGCGACGCGTCACTGAACGCGCCGATCCGCGCCAGCGAAGGCGAATCGGGCGAGTGGCAGGACTGGCTGGTCGACAATTCGAGCAACCAGGAAGACATGCTGGTCGAGCAGGACGAGCTGGAGAACCGCCGCACCATGCTGGAGGGCGCCCTGTCGGTGCTGAACGAGCGCGAGCGGCGCATCTTCGAGGCGCGCCGGCTCTCCGACGAGCCGATGACGCTGGAGGAACTCTCCTCCGAATTCGACATCAGCCGCGAGCGCGTGCGCCAGATCGAGGTGCGCGCCTTCGAGAAGGTGCAGGACGCCGTCAAGGCGGCGGCCAAGCGCCAGGCACAGTCGCTGCGCACCGTCGAGATGGAAGCGCACTGACCCCGGCGCCACACACTCGACCCGTATCAGATGAAACGGCGCGGACTTCGGTCCGCGCCGTTTTCCCATCGGCCGGACTCGGTGGGTGCGCCGGTCAACCGCTCTTGGCGGCCCAGGCCCTCATGGCGTCCTCGAACACCTTGTCGCCCGGGATGCCGCGCTCCATGGTGACCAGTGCGCGCCGGCCCGATCCGTAGACGATCGGGATGTCGATCCATTTCATGCGGCGGAAGAGCTGCATGTTGGCGTCCATCTCCGGCGCGGTGTCGGCAAGCGCGATCAGGAAGAAGCCGTCGCCGATCTTGGCCGGCAGGCCGAGCACCGGATTGCCGGTCGATTCCTCGGTCTCCTTCATGGTCATGCGCAGGACATTGTCGATCACGCCGCCGGCGAAACTCTCAGGCGTGAGGAAGATCAGCTCGATGATATGGCTGGCCGGCAGGGTCGGGTCGCCGTTGCGGCGGATCGTCATGCGCAGTTGCAGATCCTTGCCCGGGATCGATGCCTCGGCGCGGATCGCGGGCTCGGCCGGGAGGTCGCCGCCGGGCGATTCCTCGACGAGCGACCAGACGATGTTGCCCTGCTCCGCC
>JAUYMV010000317.1 GCA_030698645.1 Mesorhizobium sp. | reverse complement strand
CCTCGATACGTGGTTCAGCTCGGCCCTGTGGCCCTTTTCCACGCTGGGCTGGCCGGACAAGACCGACGCCCTCAAGACCTTCTATCCCACCTCGCTGCTCGTTACGGGCTTCGACATCCTCTTTTTCTGGGTCGCCCGCATGATGATGATGGGCCTGCACTTCATGGAGGAGGAGCCGTTCCACACGGTCTATGTGCATGCGCTGGTGCGCGACAAGTCGGGCGCCAAGATGTCGAAGTCGAAGGGTAACGTCATCGACCCGCTGGAGCTGATCGACGAATATGGCGCGGACGCGCTGCGCTTCACGCTGACCATCATGGCGGCGCAGGGACGCGACGTGAAGCTCGACCCGGCGCGCATCGCCGGCTATCGCAACTTCGGCACCAAGCTCTGGAACGCGACGCGCTTCGCCGAGATGAACGGCGTCGCGCGCAACGACCAGTTCTGGCTGAACGACGCCAAGCTGACCGTCAATCGCTGGATCCTGACCGAACTGACGCGCACGGCCGGCGAGATCACGACTGCGATCGAAACCTTCCGCTTCAACGAGGCGGCGGGTGCTGCCTACCGCTTCGTCTGGAACACTTTCTGCGACTGGTATCTCGAACTTTTGAAGCCCGTCTTCATGGGCGAGGACGAAAAGGCCAAGGCGGAGAGCCAGGCGGTCGCCGCCTTCGTACTCGACGAGATCTACAAGCTGCTGCATCCGATGATGCCCTTCATGACCGAGGAGCTCTGGGCGCATACGGCGGGCGAGGGGCAGACGCGCGGTACGCTGCTCTGCCACGCGGCCTGGCCGAAGCCCGATTTCGAGGACGCGGACGCCGCCGCCGAGATGAACTGGCTGGTCGACCTCGTGTCGGGCATCCGCTCGGTGCGCTCCGAGATGAACGTGCCGCCGGCGGCGATCGCGCCGCTGGTCGTGGTCGGCGGCAACGCTGCGACCGCTGCCAGGCTCGAGCGCCACGATTCCGCGATCAAGCGCCTGGCGCGGGTCGGCGACATCTCGAATGCAGGCGAGGCGCCGAAGGGCGCGGCGCAGATCGTCGTCGGCGAGGCGACGTTCTGCCTGCCGCTCGGCGACCTGATCGACCTCAAGGCGGAGGCCGCGCGCCTCGGCAAGGAGATCGCCAAGGCCGCCGACGAGATCGCCCGCATCGACAAGAAGCTCGGCAATCCGCAATTCGTCGCCAAGGCGGCCGAGGAGGTGGTGGCGGCCGAGCGGGAGAAGCGCGCCGAGTTCGAGGAACAGCAGGCGCGACTGCAGGTCGCGCTGGCGCGCGTCGCCGGTTGAGCCTGACGGCTTCCGCCTCGCCGAGGCGGAAGCCGGACGGGCCGGGTCTGGGCTGTCGCGGCGGCTACAGATCGTTGCGCAATTGCGCCAGGGCCTAGATGCCGGGAGCGGGTTGCTGCACGCCCGCCCGTTCGAAGACGATATCGCCGCACCGACCCTCGAAAGTCGCGCCGCCGCCCGCCGTTTGTGACGATTCGGCAACACTCTCTCAACATCCCTCGCGCTATGGATGTGGCGGGGACGAACTGCCTATTTCCCGCCATAAACCGGGCGCACCCGAAACCGTCTTTGGACGTGCTCCCGCTGGGAATGCAGACCGGGGATGGCCGCAACCGCCGCGGCAAGGGACATCATGGACGCCAGGGTCATCTCGAAAGCCAATCTGCCGAGCCGTCACGTGACGGTCGGGCCCGCGCGCGCGCCGCATCGCTCCTATCTCTACGCCATGGGCCTGTCGGCCGCCGAGATCGCCCAGCCGCTGGTCGGCGTGGCGTCCTGCTGGAACGAAGCGGCGCCGTGCAACATCTCGCTGATGCGCCAGGCGCAGGTGGTCAAGAAGGGGGTCGCCGCCGCCAGCGGCACGCCGCGCGAGTTCTGCACCATCACCGTCACCGACGGCATCGCCATGGGCCACCAGGGCATGAAGTCGTCGCTGGTGTCGCGCGAGGTGATCGCCGATTCCGTCGAGCTGACCATGCGCGGTCATTGCTACGATGCGCTGGTGGGGCTTGCCGGCTGCGACAAGTCGCTGCCCGGCATGATGATGGCGATGGTACGGCTCAACGTGCCGTCGATCTTCATCTATGGCGGCTCCATCCTGCCCGGCTCCTATCGCGGCCGCCAGATCACCGTGCAGGACGTGTTCGAGGCGGTCGGCCAGCATTCGGTCGGCGACATCTCGGACGCGGAACTGCTCGAGGTCGAGCAGGCGGCCTGTCCGTCGGCGGGATCCTGCGGCGCGCAGTTCACCGCCAACACGATGGCGACGGTGGCCGAGGCCATCGGCCTGGCGCTGCCCTATTCGTGCGGCGCGCCGGCGCCCTACGAGATGCGCGACCGCTTCAACTTCGCGTCTGGCGAAAAGATCATGGAGCTGATCGCCAAGAACATCCGGCCGCGCGACATCGTCACGCTGAAGGCGCTGGAGAACGCGGCGGCCGTGGTCTCGGCGACCGGCGGCTCGACCAATGGCGCGCTGCACCTGCCGGCGATCGCGCACGAGGCCGGCATCAAGTTCGACCTGTTCGACGTGGCGAAGATCTTCGAGCGCACGCCCTACATCGCCGACCTGAAGCCGGGCGGCAAATACGTCGCCAAGGACATGTTCGAGGCGGGCGGCATTCCGCTGCTGATGAAGACCATGCTGGAGCACGGCTACCTGCACGGCGACTGCATGACGGTGACCGGCCGCACTCTCGCCGAAAACATGGAGCACGTTCGCTGGAATGACCAGCAGGACGTCGTTCGACCGGCCAACAATCCGATCACCAGCACCGGCGGTGTCGTCGGCCTCAGGGGCAACCTCGCGCCCGAGGGCGCGATCGTGAAGATCGCCGGCATGAGCGAGCTGAGGTTTTCGGGTCCGGCGCGCTGCTTCGACTCGGAGGAAGAGTGCTTCGAGGCGGTCAGCGCGCGCAGCTACAAGGAAGGCGAGGTTCTCGTCATCCGCTACGAGGGCCCCAAGGGCGGCCCCGGCATGCGCGAGATGCTGTCGACGACGGCGGCGCTCTACGGCCAGGGCATGGGCGGCAAGGTCGCGCTGATCACCGACGGCCGGTTCTCGGGCGCGACGCGCGGCTTCTGCATCGGACATGTCGGTCCGGAGGCGGCGGTCGGCGGCCCGATCGCGCTGATCAATGACGGCGACGTCATCACGATCGACGCGTCGAAGGGCACGATCGAGGTGGCCCTTTCCGAGGACGAACTTGCCCTGAGGCGCGAACAATGGACCCCGCGCGCGACCGACTACCAGTCCGGCGCGATCTGGAAATATGCACAAACGGTCGGTTCCGCGCGCGACGGCGCGGTCACCCATCCGGGCGCTGCCAAAGAAACACACTGCTATGCGGATATCTGACGTGTTCAAGACCGGAGTTTTCGCGTTCATCGCGTTAGGCGTCATGCTGGTCAGCGGCGGGCGGGCGCTCGCGCTCGACCCGGCCACGTCGGTCAACGCGCCGAAATCCAATCCATGGGACGCCCTGCGCGACGGTTTCGACGCCTACAAGAGCGGCCACAAGGGCGAGGCGGTCGAGGCCTACCGCTATGCCGCGGAGAAGGGCCAGCTCGGCGCGCAGTGGAAGCTGGCGCGCATGTATGCCGATGGCGACGGCGTGCCGCGCGACGATTACCAGGCCTTCAAGTTCTACAGCCAGGTGGTGCAGCAGGGCGTCGACCACGGCAGCGTCGAGAGCGCCTATGTGGCGGATGCGCTGGTGGCGCTCGGCACCTATACGCGGACAGGCATTCCGGGCTCCCCGGTGGTGGCCAATCCGGCGCTCGCGCAGGAGTATTACCGCGACGCGGCGACGAACTATCGCAACCCGAAGGCGCAGTTCGAGCTCGGCCGGATGTTCCTGAGCGGCGAGGGGGTCAAGACGAGCGTCAAGCAGGCCGGGCGCTGGCTGCAGCTGGCCGCCGAAAAGGGCCATGCCGGCGCGCAGGCGACGCTCGGCAATCTGCTCTACCAGCGCGGCAAGGTCGTGCGCGGGCTCGCCATGCTGACCGCGGCCCTCGAGCGCGCGGCGCCGGACGACCGCGTGTGGATCGGCGGCCTGCAGGAAGAGGCATTCTCGCTCGCCAGCGAATCCGACCGCCGCACCGCCGTGGCGCTGGCGCAGGACATGCTCGCCAAGGGCGAGTAGTTTTTCTCGGGCATGCGCCCGGACTTTTTGCCTTCTTGACGCAGCAAGGCGCGTCCGCGCCATGAGGCGCGCGGGCGAATAAGACGGTCCGCTTACCGGATTTCGTCATCCCCGAATTGCCTACGACGTGTCGAGGCGTTCGACCGGCCGCAATGCCGTGCCGGGCAGGCCGCGCGCGGCATGATGGCGGGGATGATGCGGCCGGCGGCCGCTGCTCCCATATCCAAATTCAGCCGTGGTCAGGCGCGACAGGCGGCGTTTTCTCGCGGCGATCGCGCCCACGATCAGCGCGAGCGCCCTGAGCGACACGGCGAGCGCCAGCGCTTCCTCGGGACCGTCACCGGCAGGGGCGAATATCGCGGCGCAGCTTTCCTGACCGTCCGCCGGGTGCTTGGCCGGGACGCAAAAGGCGTCGCGCGCGACCGCTTCCGCCGAGCGGATGAAGGCGAGCGCCAGACGCCGCCGCGCCTCGGGCGCGAAGGCGGCAAGCTCGGCCAGATCGGCGATGGCGAACAGCAGCGCGACGATGCGATCGAGCACCACCTCCTGCGTCAGTTCGATCTGCCTTGTCCACACCATCGCCTGCCTCCGTTTCGCCGGCGACATGATCGCCGAGGCCGGAGGGGGTGGGGATAAAGCTTGCGGAAGACTGCTGACAGATGGTGACAGCGGCGCCAGTCGGCAGTGGGAAATGAAGACCGGCCATGGTCCTGAGACGGCGCACGGCGGGTGCTATCTCCGCGCGCATTCGAACGGTTGATCGTGCAGCCATTCCGCTTGGCTTTCCCACTCTTATCAATATTGTGGGGCGCGTGGCCGATGCAGAAGACAGACCTCTGAACCCCCTTCAGCGTGAAGCCGGCATGAGACGCATTTGGGGAGAAGGGCATGAAAACCGGTCTGTTGGCACGTCTCCTGACCACGGCTTTGCTGTTGGCACCCTGCGGCAGTGCATGGTCCCAGTCAAATGGAACGGCCGCGGTCCAGATGCGGCCCGACGAAGCGTTCTGGAATGCAATCCGCGACGGCTCGAAACGCGAGCAGTTTGAACTCTTTCTTCAGGTTCATCCGGAAAGTCCTTACGCAGCTGAAGCAAGACGCAAGATCGACGCCTTGCCGGCGGAGCGGCAGCCCGCCGTGGCGGCGGAGCCGATCCGGCCCGCCGCGAAACCGCAGCCGACTTTGGATGCAACCCCTGCCACTTCGCCGGAGCCAAAAACAGCCAATCCGCAAAACGGTTCGGCTGCCGCTCTTTCGACATTGGGGGCGCTGGTGCACCGAAGCTCCCTGGCAAAGCTTGGCTTCATCCTGACAGAACAGGGAG
>JAUYMV010000292.1 GCA_030698645.1 Mesorhizobium sp. | reverse complement strand
GATCAGCGCGCCGCGCGGCTCGAGGCCCGGCAAGGTCATGCAGTTGACGTCGCGCACGGTGCCGTCGCGCGCGAGAATGACGTTGCCATGCCAGCCATGACTGCGCAGGTTGGACTTGAGGTCGACCGGAACCAGGTTCGCGCGCTCCTTGAGCGCCTGCAGATCCAGCAGCCCCTGCCGGTTGCCGAACCGTTCGTCGGCCTCCTGCAGGGCGACCAGATCGGCGTCCAGTTCGCACACGACATCGACGATCCGCTTGGGATCGAAGCGCCGGTCGGTGCCGACGCATTTGTGGATGTTGTATGAGGCGATCGTCGTGCAGTTCTGGCCGACGTCGGGATTGGTGTAACGCGACGGCGATTTCCGGATGGCTGCGAGGAGCGATTTCGGCAGGCTCTGGGAGCGCTGATGCATTTTTAACCGTCGTATTGGTGGCACGCCAAGGCGCGGCGGAATCGTGGAGCATCGCTAAACGCGGCACGCAACGATCCGTTGCAAAGGCGAATCCCGATTGCCCTTGCCATCATATAGGCGCTGGGCGCCGAGAAAAGACCAGTCCCGCCGATCGGGCCTTGGAGTGCTCGAAGTAGTCAGCGTTCAGCGGGACAGCTGTCTCGGCTAGAATTGCGGCTGGTACAGGCGAGGCCGGCCTGAGCCGGCCTGCAGATCTACAACGGAGGTTTCCGGCCCATCGGGCAGCGCCATTACTGCCCGATGGGCCGGACCGTTCAAGAACTGATCGATGCCGACCTCAAGCCTTTGAAGGCAAGGGTCGATCTCTACCAACCCTACCCGACATAAACGCGACAGTTACCACCGCGTCGGAACAATACCGGCGGAAATCAGAACTTGTAAGCAATCCCCAAGCGGATGTCGTTGGTCTTCAGGTCGATTTTTCCGCCGATCACGCTACCATTCGATCCCGATTCTACACTTCCAAAATCGGTGTAACGATACTCGAACCGCCCGATAATTTTGTCGGTGAATGCATATTCGAGGCCTGCGCCAAGCGTCCACCCAACCATTGTATCGGTGAATGGAGTCACAGTGCTTCCTTCAATGATCGAGTAGTTGACGTCGCCGAACGCGAGCCCGCCTGCAATGTACGGTAAAAAACGGTCTGCCGAGTAACCGAACCGGCCTCGAACAGCGCCTGACCAGTTCAATTCCGTCGTGTAGCCGACCCCAGGGCCAAAAATCGTGCCGTCTGGAGCATGAGCAAGCCCAAACGCGCCAGCATTAGCGTAGGTCAAATCTGCATCAATTCCGAGAACAAGGTTGGTCGTCAACCTATAGTTATATCCTGCGTAAACGCCGCCCAAGAAACCATCAGGTTCTGGATCTGCATAATTGTTTAAGTAATCGAGCCAATGGCTATTCCCCAAAAGGTAACCAGCCTGCAGGCCCACGTAACCTCCAGCCCAGGTGAAGCCAGGGGCTTCGTATGGGGTATCGACTATAGTGTCATCCGCAAATGCCGGCACGACAAAAAGCGCGGCAAGAAAGCCTGCGCCAGCAAGAACGGATTTTTGCATGAAGTTCCCCTGTCCCCGGCCGTGCGATGGGTTAGCACACCCTAGCGGTACAAGCGTCCATATAGCTGACTATCGCTTTCAGTCACGTTACCATTTTATCACACCGACTGGACATTCGACTGACGGTCTGTCCGGTTTTTCCAGGCGAAACGATGTCCGTCTCGGATTCGGCAAGCTTGTTGAAATCAAATCGCCAAGGTCGAAACGCAAGTCTCCTAGAACCCTTGGTCGTCCGGTAGCCCTTTCTCATCCATTCGCGCCGTAAGGCCGCAGGCACTCCCAACAGAAAACCGGTCATCGATATTGAATTCCGGACTGTTGGCTGCGGGCATCGGGCAGAACGCCGTTCTTCCGCCTGGGCATCCCGTTCGTTCCATGTCGCATGCTTTTGCCGAGTGTGACTGGAAACCCTTGGAAACCAAGGGAAGCGGTTGCAACATGAATGCGACGTGAAAACCGACGCGAGAGTGAGTCACGTTCATATCTTGTTGTTTTTATTGGAGACAACGTTGGCTGGGGAACCTGGGTT
>JAUYMV010000290.1 GCA_030698645.1 Mesorhizobium sp. | reverse complement strand
GATGGCGAAGGCCGAGATGATCGAGATGGCGATCTTGCCGATGGCGATCGTCAGCGCCATGATCAGCGAGTTCAGCATCATCGGCCCGAGCGGCGGCGCGCCCGACGAGGAAATGCCGGCGCCCAGCATTTCCCGGTAGTTTTCCAGCATGTGCGTGCCCGGCCAGAGCGGCACGACGCCGGACAGGAAGCGTCCCTCGCCATGCGTGGATGCGATGAACGCGACATAGACCGGGAAGACGACCATCGCGACGCCGAGCAGCAGCACGAAATGCGTCAACCAGCGCAGCCAGGAATTGCCCTCGACCATTGCCCGCCCCTCAGTACTGCACGCGACGCTCGATCCAGCGGAACTGGACGACCGTGAGCACGATGACGATGACCATCAGGATCGCCGACTGGGCCGCCGACGAACCGAGGTTCAACCCGAGCATGCCGTCGGCGTAGACCTTGTAGACGAGGATGTTGGTGGCGTGGTTCGGGCCGCCTTCGGTGGTCGAGTGGATGACGCCGAACGTGTCGAACATCGCATAGACGACGTTGACGACCAGCAGGAAGAAGGTGGTCGGGGACAGGAGCGGGAAGACGATCGTCCAGAACCGCTTGAACGGTCCGGCGCCGTCGATGGCGGCCGCCTCGATCAGCGAATGCGGGATCGCCTGCAGGCCGGCGAGGAAGAACAGGAAGTTGTAGGAAATCTGTTTCCAGCTTGCCGCGAGCACGATGAGTATCATCGCGTCGGTGGACGACACGCGGTGGTTCCAGTCGATGCCCAGCCCCGCCAGCATGTAGGTCAGGATGCCGACCGTCGGGTTGAACATGAACCACCACAGGATGCCGGCGATCGCCGGCGCGACGGCATAGGGCCAGACGATCAGCGTCGTGTAGGCGTTGCGCGAGCGCAGCAGCGAGTTGACCGATACCGCGAGCAGCAGCGCCGCGCTCATCGACAGGGCGGCGACCGAGATGGAAAACAGCGCGGTGATGCCGACTGAATCGAGATATTGCGAGTCGCGGAACAGCCGCTGGTAGTTGTCGAACCAGACGAAGCTGGAGCGGAAGCCGAATGCATCCTCGCGCAGGAAGGACGACCACAGGGCCTGGCCGGCGGGCCAGAGGAAGAATACCGCCGTCACCGCGAGTTGCGGCGCGAGCAGCAAATAGGGCAATCCCCGGCTGGGAAAGGTGGTGCGCTTGGTCTGCATGCTGTGGCGGGCTTTCGTCGCCTTGGGACGGGACGAGGTCCGCGCGGTTGCGCGGACCTCATGCGCGATGCGGTCGGGTTACTGGTTGGCCGCTTCGAAATCGCGCAGGATCTGGTTGCCGGCGACGACGGCGGCATCGAGCGCTTCCTTGGCGGTCTTCTTGCCGGCCAGCAGAGCCTGGAACTCGTTGTCCACCGCGTCGCGGACCTGAACCAGATTGCCGAAACGCACGCCCTTGGAGTTTTCGCTCGGCTCCGTGCGCGTCATCTGCTTGATCGAAATGTCGGCGCCGGGGTTCTTCTCGTAGTAGCCCTGCGTCTTGCCCAGTTCATAGGCCGCGTTGGTGATCGGCAGATAGCCGGTGGCCTGGTGCCAGTCGGCCTGCACTTCGGGCTTCGACAGGTAGGAGAAGAACTTCGCGGCGCCCTTGTACTCGTCCTCCGGACGGCCGGTCAGCGTCCACAGCGTGGCGCCGCCGATGATCGAGTTCATCGGAGATGCGATCGCGTCGTCGTAGTAGGGCAGCGGCGCGAAGCCGACCTGGAAATCCTTGGCGTTGTTGACGACGCCGGCGCGCGACGCCGAGGAGTTCATGTAGATCGCGCATTCCTGGCTGTAGAACAGCGGCGGAGCGTCCGCGCCGCCGACCGGGCCGCCATACTTGAAGATGCCGGCGTCCTGCCACTTCTTGAGGTTGTCCCAGTGGCGGGCCTGCAATTCGCCGTTGAAGGTGAATTCGGTGCCGAGGCCGCCGAAACCGTTGGCCAGCGTACCGAAAGGCTTGTCGTGGATGGCCGAGAAGTTCTCGAGCTGCACCCAGGTGATCCAGCCCGACGTGAAGCCGCATTTCGCCGCGCCGCTGTCGAGGATCTTCTTGGAGAAGGATTCGACCTCCGCCCAGGTCTTCGGCGCGACTTCCGGGTCGAGGCCGGCCTTCTTGAAGACGTCCTTGTTGTAGTAGAGGATCGGGGTCGAGGAGTTGAACGGCATCGACAGGATGTTGCCGTCCGCGTCCGAATAGTAGCCGACGACGCTCGGCAGATAGGCCGACTTCTCGAAGACCTCGCCGTGATCGGCCATCAGCTTGTAGACCGGATAGACGGCGCCCTTGGCGGCCATCATGGTGCCGGTGCCGACTTCGAAGACCTGCACGATCGCCGGCTGCTCCTTGGCGCGGAACGCGGCGATCGCCGCGGTCAGCGTCTCGGGATAGGTGCCCTTGAACACGGGGACGATCTCGTAGTCGGCCTGCGAGGCATTGAAGCCGGCGGCGACTTCCTCGAGCTTCTTGCCGAGTTCCCCGCCCATGGCGTGCCACCACTGGATCTGCGTCTTGGCTTCGGCGACGCCACCGGCGAGCGTCAGCGCCGTCGCGGCGAGAAGGAGAGTTCGGAGGTTCATGGCGGTCCCTTTCGATGGGTTGAAGAGGCCGCTGATTTGGACAGGCTATGTTACGACAGCATGACACCGGCCGCTCCGGATGGCGGCGTGCGACATCGTTGCCGGCGCGGAACCGCCACGGGGCGGCGGCCGCTTTTTAGCCGGCATGGGCGGAATGTCCGGGATGCGCCCGGCCCTGCGCCAGGCGACGCGCGCAGGACGAGCGCGCAACTGGAAATGCCAACCGACCTGTGGAAAAAGCCCTGCCCGGACGCTGCTCCGTGGCCGGGATCGTGCCTGCCGGCTCAGCCGCCCGGCGTCCACGCCAGCGGCACGTGGCCGGGATCGGCGGCGACGCGGGCGAGCCATGCGACGACATGCGGATAGCGCTCCATGTCGTAGCCGGCGACGCCGGCATCCTGCGTGTAGGCGTAGAGCGCGATGTCGGCGATGGTCAGCGTCTCGCCGGCCAGGAACGGCGTCTTGCCGAGCTGCGCCTCCATGACGCCAAGCGCCTTGTCGCCCGCCTCGAGCAGGCTCGCCATGCGCTCCGGCGTCGCTTGCGCCGCCCGCTCCGGATACAGGATCAACGACCGCCGGACGGCGACGTAGGGCTCATGGCTGTACTGCTCGAAGAACAGCCACTGGCAGACCAAGGCGCGGTCGAACGGGTCGGCCGGCAGATAGGCCGTGCCCTCGGCGAGGTAGAGCAGGATGGCGTTCGATTCGGCGAGGAAGCGGCCGTCCTCGGTCTCGAGCAGCGGCACCTTGCCGTTGGCGTTCTTGGCGAGATAGGCGGGCGTCCGCGTCGAGCCGTCGCGCGAGTTGGTCTCGACATGCGCGAAGGGTCGGCCGAGCTTGGCCATCAGCAGGCGCGGCTTGTAGCAGTTGCCGCTGTCGGCCATTCCATGGATGCGGATCATGTCGGCTCCCGAAGACAGGTTCGCCCGCGAGTGTCGCATCGCCGCGAACCCGCGACCAGTCAGAACAATTTGCGCACGCATCAGCACGGCGCATGTATCGCCGGTCGGCTCGGACGGTGGGGATGTGACCTGGCCGGCTCAGCGGCGGCGGCGGCCCGGCAGCGGGACGACGTTGCCGGTTTGGCCGAGGAAGTGCGCGACGGGCCTGGGCGCCGGGTCGAACGCCGTACCGGCCAGCGCCGGCCGGCCCAGCAGGTAGCCCTGCGCGCGCTCCGCGCCGGCGTCGATGGCGGTCGCGAGCTGCCGCGGCGTCTCGACGCCTTCCACCAGCACGCTGATGCCCATCGCGTGGAACCCCTTGACGAGCGTGCCGAGCAGCCGTGCGGCGCCCGGCGCACCGGCAACCCGCCTGAACCAGGCGCCGTCGATCTTGACGATATCCGGCTTGATCAGTTCGACGCGCTCCAGGGTGGAGTGGCCGTTGCCGAAATCGTCGATCGCCAGGCGCATTCCGAGCCGCCGGATCTCGGTCGCGATACAGGCGAACGTCTCGCAGTCGAGCTCCGCCGACTCGGTGATCTCGCAGACGAGCCGCCCGATATCGAGTCCGATGACGGTCAGGCGATGCGCCATGATCGCCAGCAGTTCGATGGCGGTCTCCATGTCGTCATGCACGCGCGGGTCGAAATTGAAGAACAGGTCGAGTTCGGGCACGTCGACATTGTGATGGTTCCTCAGGTGAAGCGCGCGGCACAGGGTCTCGACGAACAGCCGGTCATGCGCGGGCACGGACTCGAAGAGCTCGCTGACGGGCACGGGATTTCCGTCGACGAAGGGCCGTATCAACCCCTCGACCGCGTTCGGATGCAGCATGCCGTCGCGATGCAGCCAGATCGGCTGGTACGCGCTCTTCAGATGAAAGCAGCGATAGTGACCCGTCTCGATGCCGACTTCATCGATGGTGATCGCGTGGTTGACAGTCAGCGGGCGGGTCATTCCTCCTCCCGGAGTGGTTTCATTGCGCCAGCCTGGCGGTGGTCATCGAATGTATTCGCAAGATTCCTTTGCATCCGATGAACGGCGCACGGTTGTCAGCATG
>JAUYMV010000286.1 GCA_030698645.1 Mesorhizobium sp. | reverse complement strand
CTCGACCCGGCGCACGACCGCGACATCCGCATGCACCGCATCGACGCCGACGATGCCTTCCGCGACCTCTCCGCCTCGTCCAAGGTCAATGCCGAATGGGCCTTCCTCGAATATCTGCGCGACCTCGGCCGCTCGGCCGCCGACGACTGGCTGGAGGCCAATTTCGACGCGGTCGGCACGAAGCCGACGGTCGATCTGTCCGGCGAACTGTCGCCGGGACTGCGGCCGGCGGCCGAACGTGGCCTCGGCGCGCGGGTCAAGCGTTTCCTCGAGACTCACCGCCGCCCGGCGGCGTGACGCCGAGCCCGGTTTCCCGTACCGCCACCCCGGTGCGCAACGCCGGCCTCCGGGTCCCGGCGCCCGAGGTGGCCCAGCGGCTGCGCGCGGTCGAGCCCGTGGCTCCGTCCGACTGCCATTTCCGCGCCACGCCGCGCTTCGAGGCGCCCCACGGGCCGCAGGCCTGGCTCAACGACCGCATGTTCGTGGCAAGCCCGGCGCCAGCGGCGGGAAGCGTGACGATCGACGTCTACGAGGGGACGTAGCGCGCCCGCGCCACGGCGCTCACGACACCGCCCGCGCCACCAGCGCGGACAATGCCCGCATGGCGGCCCGAATGTCGTCAGGCTCCTGCAGGCGCGCCTTCATGCCCTCGACGGCGTCCCAGTAGAGTTCCGCGAGGCCGCGGGCGGTAAAGCCGCGCGCCGCCAGATCGATGCCGAGGCGCTCGGCTTCGCTCGCAATCGCCGTTTCGAGTTCCCCGGTCATCGCCGCCAGCCAGTCGGCCACGAGGTCGCTTGCCAGGCTGAATTTCATGTCGAGAATCTCCGCGCCATGCGGGGACTTGGCGAAATCGGCCAGCATCGCCAGCACGCTGTCCTCGAACAGCGCGACGAGACGCGCCTCGAGCGGGCCATCCGCCGCGAGCGCCCCGCGCGCCTCCGCCAGCGCCGCGTCGAAATAGCTCTGCGCGATGGCGCGGTAGATGTCGGTCTTGTTGCGGAACAGGAGATAGAGCGCCGGTCGCGACATGTCGGCCGCGCGCGCGATGTCGTCCATCGTGGTGCGCTGGTAGCCGTAGCTCAGCACCATTTTCTTGGCGCCCTCGAGAATGCGCTGGCGCTTCTGGTCGTCGGCCGCCAGGACCGGCGGAATGTGCGTCTGCTCGTTCAATCGTTGATCCCCGATAAACGCGTCTTGACATAATGACGAACTTTGTCAAGATGTCTTGGCAAGGTTCCGGACCCCGCTCCGCCCCAGCCAGACGAAAGATATGCCGATGCGCCTCACCGTTGACGGAAAAGACATCGAAATCAACGCCGATCCCGACATGCCCCTGCTCTGGGCGCTGCGCGACCTGGCCGGCGTCACCGGGCCGAAATTCGGCTGCGGCATCGCCGCCTGCGGCGCCTGCACCGTCGTCATCGACGGCATGACCGTGCGCTCCTGTTCGCTGCCCGTCGGCCAGGTCACCGGCGCGATCACCACCATCGAGGGCCTCGCCGTCGACGGCAAGCTGCATCCGGTGCAGCAGGCCTGGCTGGACGAGCAGGTCGCGCAATGCGGCTACTGCCAGGCCGGCCAGATCATGAGCGCCTATGCGCTGCTCGAAGAGATCGACGACCCGACCGACGAGGACATCGACAACGCCATGGGCGGCAATCTGTGCCGCTGCGGCACCTATCCGAGGATCCGCTCCGCCATCAAGAAGGCGGCGACCCTCAAGCTCGCGAGGGCATGACCATGGCCAGCATCGGAAAGATCGCACGACGCACCTTCCTCATCGGCGCGGCCGCCATCGCCGGCGGCGTCGCCGTCGGCTACTGGTATGTCTCCCGGCCCTACGGGAATCCGCTGGAGGACGAGCTCGCCGAGGGCGAGGCGACCTTCAACCCCTATGTGAAGATCGCCGCGGACAACACGGTCACCGTCATCGCGCCGCGCGCCGAAATGGGCCAAGGCATCTCCACCACGCTCGCCGCCTTCGTCGCGGAAGAGCTCGGCATTTCGCTCGAGGAGCTGAAGGTCGAGCACGGACCGACTTCCTTTGCCTATTACAACGGCACCATGATGGAAGAGTCGGGCCCCTTCCCCTGGTTCGATGAGAGCCTCATCGCCTCGATCGCGCGCGACGCCTTCTCGACCGTCGGCAAGGTGCTCGGCTTGCAGGCGACCGGCGGCTCCTCCTCCACCCGCGACGGTTTCGAGCGCATGCGCCAGGCCGGCGCCGCCACGCGCTACGTGCTCCTCGCCGCCGCCGCCAAGCGCTTCGGCGTCCCGTCCTCCGAACTCGAGACCGCGGGCCGCAGCGTCGTGCACAAGGCGTCCGGCAAGTCCGCCACCTTCGGCGAACTGGCGGCGGACGCCGCCGCCATCGCGCCGCCCGCGTCGCTGAAGCTCAAGGAGAAGGCCGACTGGACGCTGCTCGGAAAGTCGCAGAAGCGCGTCGACATGCTGGCCAAGGTCACCGGCGCGCCGATCTTCGGCGTCGACGTGATGCTGCCCGACATGCTGTTCGGCACCGTGAAGATGAACCCGGTGTTCTGGGAAAGGCCGCGCTCGGCGGACCTCTCCAAGGCCGAGGCGGTCAAGGGCGTCGTCAAGATCGTGCCGCTCGACACCACCTATGGCCATGGTTTCGGCATCATCGCCGAAAACACCTGGGCCGCCTTCCAGGCCGCCGATCTGATCGAGGCCGACTGGGGCGCGCCGCCCTATCCGGCCGACAGCGCCTCGGTCGACAAGGCGTTGACCGATGCTCTCGCGACCGAGGGATCCTATCTGCGCGACGAGGGCGACGTGGACGCAGCCTTCGCCGATGCGCCGGCCGATCGGGTCATCGAGGCGGAGTATTCCGTGCCCTTCCTCGCGCATGCCTGCATGGAGCCGATGAACGCCACCGCGCGTGTCAAGGACGGAAAGCTCGAGATCTGGGCGCCCAATCAGATGCCGACGCTGGTCGAATATCTGAGCGGCGCGGCGATCGGACTGGAATCGAAGGACGTCACCGCGCACACGACCTCGCTCGGCGGCGGCTTCGGCCGCCGCGAGGTGGACACCACGATCTACGCCGCGATCATGGCCAAGGCCGTCGAGGGCAGGCCCGTCAAGGTGATCTGGAGCCGCGAGGAGGACATCCGCCACGACACCTACCGCCCCGCCGCAAAGGGCCGGTTCCGCGCCCGCATGGGCGACGACGGCCTGCCCGTCGCGCTCGACATGCGCATCGCGGCGCCCTCGGTGATCGGCAGCGTGATGCGCCGCACCTTCCCGTCGCTCTCTCCCGCAGGCCCGGACGGCACGATCACGCAGGGCTCGCACGACCAGCCCTACACCATCGCCGACTACCGCGTATCCGGCATCAAGACCGATCTCGGCGTGCCGGTCGGCTTCTGGCGCTCGGTCGGCAATTCCTTCAACGGCTTCTTCCACGAGGGCTTCATGGATGAGATCGCCGCCAAGGGCGGCCTCGACCCGGTCGACCTGCGGCGCAGGCTGATGACGGCGCATCCCGCCGCGCTGAAGGTCGTCGACAAGGTCGCCGGGATGGCGAAATGGGGCGAGGCCATGCCGGCTGGAACCGCGAAGGGCTTCGCCTTCACGCTGTCGTTCGGCTCCTGGGTCGGCGAGGTCGTCCAGGTCAGGGACACGCCGTCCGGCATCCGCGTCGAGAAGGTCTGGATCGCCGCCGATGTCGGCACCGCGATCGATCCGGGCATCATCGAGGCGCAGCTGATCTCCGGCGCGATCTTCGGCCTGTCCTCGGCGATGGGCCAGGAGATCGCGCTCTCCGGCGGTCAGGTCGTGCAGTCGAACTTCCACGACTTCGACTCCATGCGCATCTTCCAGTGCCCGGAATTCGAGATCGCCATCCTCGAGAATTACCACAAGATGGGCGGCGTCGGCGAAATCGGCACGCCGCCGGCGGTGGCGGCGCTCGCCAACGCCGTGTCCGCGCTCAAGGGCCAGCGTTTCCGCGCGCTGCCCCTGTCGAAGGAAGTGACGTTCGCATGAGCGTGCATCGCACATTGCTGACAATACTTGCCATGAGCCTTGCCGGCGCGTTCGGCGCCGCCGCGCAGGAGACTCCCGCCGCGCCTCCGGTCGTGGTCGACGCGGCCAGGGGCCTGCCCGAATGGGACAAGGTCTATGCCGTCTTCACCCATCCGCGCTGCGCCAGTTGCCATGTCGAGGACAACCGCCCGCGTTGGTCGGGCGCCCACTACGGCGGCACCCGCGTGCACGGATTCAACGTCCAGGGCGGCTCCGACGGCTCGGGCTTCGGCAATCCGGGCCTGCGCTGCAACACCTGCCATTTCGAGAGCAATTCCAGTGTCTTGCATGGACCGCCGGGGGTCGTCGGCTGGCATCTTGCGCCGCCCGAGATGGTCTGGTGGGAGAAATCCTCGGCCGAGATCTGCGCCCAGATCAAGGACCCGGCGCGCAATGGCGGCCGCACGCTGGCGGAGATCGCGGTGCATGTTCGCGACGATGAACTCGTCGGCTGGGGCTGGGCGCCCGGACCTGGCCGCGAGCCCGCGCCGGGGTCTGCCGAGGCCACCTATGAGGCGCTGACGCGCTGGTCGGAATCCGGCGCGCCCTGTCCGTCCGGCTGATCGCCGGATCAAATTTTCTGTCTTTTTTGCACTGCAACTTTGGAGTAGAACCCGCGCTCCCGGTCTGCGTGCACAGTCCCGGATTGACGACCGGCCGGCGCGCACCCATGTGAGCCGCTCGGTCGGAGCGCTGCACCTTCGGGTGTTTGCCCGTGCAGGGGAAGTCTTATGGCGAAGTTCAGGTTCCACAAGGTCGCGGCGGTAGCTGTGCTGGTCGCATTCGCGGCCTGGATGGCGACGGGCAAATTCTCGTCCGTCGGTAGCGCGCAGCCTGAAAACCAGGCGGCCCAGGGTCAGGCGCCGCGGCCCGCCGCCGAGCCCGCGCCGAAGGCCGCGCATCGCACCGTCGCCGTGGTGGTTCCGCCGCGCGTGCAGCACCAGCGCGCGATCCGGATCTCCGGCCTGACCCAGGCCGACAAGCGGGCGGTGCTCGCCACCCGCGCCGCGGGCATCATCGAACAGCTATCGGTCAAGCTGGGCGACAAGGTCGCCGCCGG
>JAUYMV010000262.1 GCA_030698645.1 Mesorhizobium sp. | reverse complement strand
AGTGGGGCGATGAAGGCAAGGGCAAGATCGTCGACTGGCTGTCGGAGCGCGCCGACGTCGTCGTGCGTTTCCAGGGCGGCCACAATGCCGGTCACACGCTGGTCATCGACGGCGTGACCTACAAATTGTCGCTGCTGCCGTCAGGCGTGGTGCGCGGAAAACTGTCGATCATCGGCAATGGCGTCGTCTTCGATCCGCATGCCTTCGTCGCCGAGAGCGCGAAACTGACCGGCCAGGGCATCGAAATAAGCCCCGCCCGCCTGAAAATAGCCGAAAACACCGCGCTTATCCTTTCGCTGCACAGGGAACTCGACGGGTTCCGGGAGGATGCCGCCTCGAATTCCGGAACGAAGATCGGCACCACGCGCAGGGGCATCGGTCCGGCCTATGAGGACAAGGTCGGGCGGCGCGCGATACGGATCATGGATTTGGCGGATTTGGAAACACTCCCGATGAAGGTCGACCGGCTGCTGACGCATCACAATGCGCTGCGCAAGGGGCTCGGCCATCCGGAGGTCGAGCACGCGACGATCATGACGGAGCTGACCTCTGTCGCCGACAAGGTGCTGCCCTATATGGACCGGGTGTGGAAGATTCTGGACGACGCGCGCAAGGCAGGCGACCGGATCCTGTTCGAAGGCGCGCAGGGAACGCTGCTCGATATCGACCACGGCACCTATCCCTTCGTGACCTCGTCGAACACGGTGGCGGGCCAGGCGGCGACCGGTTCCGGCGTCGGTCCCGGCGCCATCGGCTACGTGCTCGGCATCACCAAGGCCTATACGACGCGCGTCGGGGAAGGTCCGTTTCCGTCCGAGCAGGACAACGAGGTCGGCGAATTTCTCGGCACCCGCGGCCACGAGTTCGGCACGGTGACGGGCCGCAAGCGGCGCTGCGGCTGGTTCGACGCGGTGCTGGTGCGCCAGTCGGTCGCCGTCAACGGTATATCGGGCATCGCGCTGACCAAGCTCGACGTGCTCGACGGGCTGGACGAGATCAAGGTCTGCACCGGCTATCGCCTCGACGGCGAGACGATCGACTATCTGCCGGCGAGCCAGGGCGCCCAGGCGCGCGTCGAGCCGATCTACGAGACGCTGGAGGGCTGGAAGGGCACGACGCGCGGCGCGCGCAGCTGGAGCCAGCTACCGGCGCAGGCCGTCAAATATGTGCGTTACGTCGAAGAGCTGATCGGCGCGCCGGTGGCGCTTCTGTCGACCAGCCCGGAGCGAGAAGACACGATACTTGTGACCGACCCGTTTCAAGACTAGAGCATAAACGACCCCGAAACCGGCTTCTACTGTGACAGAAAGCCGAAACGACAGGTGTTCAGGGAATGGCAGATTTCGTCGCGGTTCTGAAGAAGACGATCGAAGGCCTCGGAGAGACGACGCCCGACATGCGCGAGCGCGTCTACGCCAAGGCGCGCGCGACGATCGCGTCGAAGCTGGCGGCCATCACGCCGGCGCCGCCGCCAGCCGTCATCGAGCGCCAGAAGCGCGCGCTCGAGGAGGCAATCAGCATCACCGAGGCGGAATACCTCGCTGCCGAGTCCGCCGCGGCGGCGGGCAGCGACGATCTCGAATCCATCATGGAGAGCCTGGCTTCACCGACCAAGGCGCCGGCCGCCCCGGCCGCTTCGGCCCAGCTCCGGCCCGTGCCCGCGCCGCCGTCGCGCGCTGCGGGCGCCACCCTTCCGCCTTCCGGCGCGGCCCCCGCGCCTCGGCGCGACATCGCCGGTCCGGAAACCGCTTCCGCGGATCGCGCGGCTCCGGCGCCCCTGCGCGGCATGACGCCGCCGAAGACGCCGGCGCGCAGCCGCAATGGCGGACGGATCGCGGTCGCGCTGATCGCGCTGATGTTCGCCGGCGCCGCCGGCTATGCGGTCTGGCTCAACAAGGACGAAGTCCTTGCCATGCTCGGATCAGGCGAAGGGCCGGCTCCCGCTCCGGCGGACGTCGCTCCGCAACAGCCGGCTCCCGCTCCGGCAGTCGCCGCCGCCGAACCCGAAGCGCCGGCCGAACCGAAATTCACGCAGCGGCTGAATGCCGACGGCAGCGAAATCGATGATGGTCCGGCCAACGGCGTCGCCTCGATCGGCGAGGGGACTTCGGTGGCCGCCGTGACGGTTCCACCACCGGCGCCTGCGGCGCCTGCTCCTTCGACCGCCCCCGCCGTCCCGAGCGCGACGCCCGCGGTTCCACCGGTTGCTCCGGCGGCCACGGCCGAGGCGCCCGCCGCTGCCGCGGCGCAACCGGCGATCGCCGTCGGCCAGCGAGCCATCTTCTACGAAGAGCGCACCAATGCGAGCCAGGGTTCGGC
>JAUYMV010000255.1 GCA_030698645.1 Mesorhizobium sp. | reverse complement strand
AACCCCCAACTTTCGGACTTCAACTTCCCCCGACCGGGGGGCGCGCCGTCACGGCCCGCTTGGAAACAGGCTGTGGCTGCGTCCGGGCGCATGCGGGCCCGGTTCGTGGATCAGCGCAAATCTGGCGAAGATGGCAGGTGTCCGTCCGGGCTGGCCGTGGCAGGTCCGCGGCGCGCCAAGACCTTCGCCGGCGGTATCGCCATGCTGCACCTGATCGGTCCGGCCTGCCGCCTCGATGCGCAACACAGTCTCCATCCGAGCTCACCTTTCCGTCTAGGTGTATCCGCCCGCCGCGTATGTGAAGTTGTTCATAGTGCTCCGTATTCCGTGCGACCCGGCCAGGGCTCACAACGCCTTCGCCAGCTCGAAATTCTCGACCATGAGTTCGTTCGCAGCCTTGTCGACGAAGGGAATCCAGCGCACCCGCTGGGTGGTGAAATCCGGATGCCGCGTCCGGAAGATTTCCATTTCCCGCCTGGCTTCATCCTGCCGGCCGATTCGCATCAACGCTCCGATCTTGAGGACGCGCGCATAGAAATAGCCCGGCGACAGGGAGAGCGAGCGGTCCGCGGTCTCGATCGCCGACGACCAGTCATGGACAAGCGTATAAGCGGCCGTCAGTTCGCCGAGATTGTGGAAGCTGTAGATGTCGAACGGGCTGAGCCGCTCTGCGTCGAGGAAAAACGGGATAGCTTCCCTGGCGTGTCCGAGCAGCAGTCTGGCGCTGCCCATTCCGGAATGCGCGAAGGCGTTGCTCGGATTGATGTGGAGCGCCACTTCGAAGTGCTCGACGGCGCGCGCCGGCCTGCCGCGCATGATCTCGGTCGCCCCCAGATTGGCATGCGGGCGCGCGTCCTGGCTGTCCATCAGCAGGGCCTTGCGGGCGAAGTGGGTGACCTTGTCGAGATCGTCGCTGTCGCCGAAGCGCAGCCATGCGCGCCAGAACCACCACCAGGACAGTTCGTTCAGCACCGCGCTGGAATTCGGGTCCTCGCGATAGGCCTTTTCGAAGAACTCCAGCGCAAGGTCGGTGTCCTGGCTGGTGCGCCGAGCCATGTGCCAGCGCCCGCGCAGCACGAGCTGCCAGGTCTCGAGACTCTCCCACGGCACCTGGAACGTGCGCGCCTGCTCGACGCGGTCGACCTCCTTTTCGAGGATAGCGACGATCTCGCCGCCGATCTCGTTCTGCAGGGCGAAGATATCGGCAAGCGGCCGTTCGAAGCGCCGCGACCAGACCAGCCGGCCGTTCGACGTATCGGCGAGCGACGCGCTGACCCGGATCTGTCCGGCGTTCCGCGTCAGCGTGCCGCTGACCACGTAGCGCGCGCCGAGCGCGCTGCCGATCAGCCGGATGCCGAGCGTGTCGTCGCGGAACTGGAAGCTGGAGCCCTTGGCGATGACCGAGAGCCACCGCGTGTTGGACAGGCCCTGGCTGATTTCCTCGGCGATACCCTCCGCCAGATAGTCGAGGTCGCGCTCGCCGTCGCTGCGAAACGGCAGCACGGCGATCGCCGGCGGACCGCCTGGAACGGACGAAGGTTGCAGCAGTCCTGCCGGCATCGCCGGGGCGAGGGTGGAGGTCGACGGCTGGGACGCGCGGGCGCGCCCGGCGATCAGGACGCGGACCGGCAACGCGATGTTCTTGAGCGACAGGGAGCCAAGGTCGGTGAACTCGGCTGCCGTCTTGCCCCTGACATGGTGCCACGTCGTCTCCGATATGGTCAGCCCGTCATGCGGCGCGAACTCCTGGATACGGGCCGCGATGTTGACGTCGTCGCCATAGAGCCGGCCGTCATGCGCGATGACGTCGCCCGTATTGATGCCGGTGCGGAATGGCATGCGCTGCTGTTCCGGCACCGCCTGATTGAGCGCGGAAATGCGTTCCTGGAAATCGAACGCCGCCAGCAGCGCATCGATCGGATTGCCGAATTCGGCCATGATGCTGTCGCCCGCGTCGCCGAAGGTGCGGCCGCCGAATGCGTGGCAGCGTTCGACGATGATGTCGCGGCGCTCTTCGAAGGCCGCCAGCGCCGCCTCGTCGTCGATGCCCATCAGACGCGAGAACCCGGCAGCGTCCATGGAAATGATCGTCGCGAGCTGTCGGATATAGCGCCGAGCAGCCATGATGCAGACTTCACCCCCTGTTGACTGCGCGAGGCAGGCTGACAACCCGCACGAAGCAGGACCCTCGTCAGCCTGGGCCCGGGATATTCTCCGCAGGGCGGCATCGCACTGCCGCCGTGTCACGGCCATAGGTAACAGACCGCGCGCGAAAGCTCTACCGCCATCGACCGAAGTTGCAACAGAATCATCGGCCTGCAACGGGCAAGGTTAGCCCTCGGTTAAGCGCGGTCGCGGCACTCCCGCCGCGCAAGCGTTCTGGCCCGGCAGCGCCGCCCTTGCCGTCTTGGGCGCGGACTTCGGCCCAGGGCCACGGGCGGTGCGCGGACCCGGACACCGGGCAAGCCACAGCCGGGCCGAACTCGGTAC
>JAUYMV010000254.1 GCA_030698645.1 Mesorhizobium sp. | reverse complement strand
GCCGAACGAATAGTCGTTGCTCGCATACATCAGGCCGTGCGCCTTGCCCGCGACGCATGGGTCGAGCACCGCGTCGCAATAGACGTTCATCGTGAGATAAGGGCCGCGCATCGGATCGCCGATCGCTGGCGCCAGGCCGGCGTCAGGAAACGCATCCGCGAGATAGGTCGCGATCGCGGCGCGTTCGGTGATGACCACGCCGTCATGCTCGATCGCCGGCACCTTCTTGTTGGGCTGAATCCGGCGATAGGATTCCGGCACGCCGTCTTCGGCGCGGATGTCCACCAGCTCGATACGGAACGGTACGGCCAGTTCCTCGAGCAGCCAGAGCATCCCGGAAGCCCGCGACCATGGTGCATGGTAGAATGTAAGCATTGCTCTCTCCTCGCTGTCTGCGACCCAACCCGGTTGCCGACTCCAACGCTCCGAACCCTCACCTGCGGGCCCGCGCGTCTGACCGCAATTCCACGGCCAGACCACCGAAACGCCGCCGTGAATATCTGCTCCCGGACAACGTCAAGCATGGCTGATCAGTTCAGTTCCAGCACGATCTTGCCCACATGCCCCTTTTCGGCAAAGACCTTCTGAGCCGCGGCGATGTCACGGAGCGGATAGGTTTCGGCGACCAGAGGGACCACCTCCCTGCGCTCGATCCGTCCGACCAGGTTGCCAAAGACGTCCGGGCCAAGCACCGTGCATCCAAAGAAACTGAGGTCCTTCAGGTAGAGCGTTCGCACGTCCAGTTCGACGATGGGACCGCCGATCGCTCCGGAAACCGCGTAGCGCCCACTCGGGCGCAGCAGTTCGAGGAGCGAGGGCCATTTCGGGCCGGCAACCAGATCGACGACGACATCGACGCTGTTCGTGCCAAGCCGAGCGACGAAATTGTCGTCGCGATCGAGCGTTTTTTCGGCGCCGAGGGCTTTCAGCCTCTCTGCCTTCGACGCGCTCGTGACCGCGATTACGTTCGCGCCCCGCGCACGGGCCAGTTGAACGGCGGCGGATCCCACCCCACCCGACGCCCCGGTGACAAGAACCGTCTCGCCCCACTGCACATGTGCACGGGTCAACATGTTCTCGGCCGTGGAATATGAGCATGGAAAGGAGGCCAGCTCGACATCGGTCAGATCGCTTTCGATGCCATGCGCATGGCGCGACGCAACCCGTGTGTACTGCGCGAAGCCGCCGTCGCATTCGGACCCCAGAAACCACGGCGTCGCCAGGGCTTCGCCGTTCGCCTCGTGCAGGCACGGCTCGATCAGGACCCGCTGGCCGATGCGGGCGGCGTCGACGCCCTCGCCCACGGCAACGATCCTGCCGCAGACATCGATGCCTTGAATGCGCGGGAAGACCAAAGGCGCGCCGGTCCATCCGGCATCTTCCGCCGCTCCATCGCGCCTTGAATACCAGCCAGTGCGCGTATTGATGTCCGTATTGTTCACGGCCGCCGCGCGGACCCGTACGACCACATCGCCTTTTCCCGGAAGAGGCACGGGCAGATCGTCGCGCCACTCCAGCATCTCGGGTCCGCCATGCCCCTTCAGAACCACGCCAAACATTGTGTCGGGTAAAGTCATGTCGGTTCTCGCGCTGGAGCGACGCTGACATTCGTTGTGCGCCTGGACCCTGTCAACATGGGCTTGGATTCAGCGCGTCTGGCCCCGAGATTCACCATGAATCGATGCCCGCGTGCAGCCGATGCCCGACGGCGCGGCCTGTGGCAGAATTCTTGCGTGGCGGTGCGGCATGTCTCATAACGCAACACCCCACGCCCGCATCGCCACGCTCGACCTGCTGCGCCTTGTCGCCGCGCTCGCCGTCGTTGGCTTCCACTATCTGTTCCGCGGCGCCGCCGCGGAGCCCTATCTGGCGGCCGGCTACCCGGAGGCCGCGCCCTACGCGATCTACCTCTATCTCGGCGTCAACCTGTTCTTCCTGATCAGCGGCTTCGTCATTTCCGCCTCGGCCGAGGGGCGCACCTGGCAACGCTTCGCCGTCGCGCGCTTCGCGCGCGTCTATCCGGGCTTCGTCGTCTGCATGTTGCTCACGGCGCTCGTCCTGGCGGTGGCGCAGACGTCGCTGATGCCGATCTCGGCCCGCCAGGTGCTGGCCAACCTCGTCATCTTCGCGCCCGCGCTGGGCGAGCCGTTCGTCGATGGCGTCTACTGGTCGATCGTGCTGGAACTCGTGTTCTACGGCTGGGTCGCGCTGGCGGTCGCCGCCGGCGTGTTCTCGCGCTTCAAGCTCGAACTGGTCACCGTCTGGCTGCTCGTCTGCGCCGCCAACGAGTTCTTGCTCGGCAGCGGCGCGCTGCGGCTCCTGTTCCTCACCGAATACGGGCCGCTCTTCGCCGGTGGCATCCTGATGCACCACGTGGCGACGCGCGGCCGCTCGGCCGAGGCGCTGCTGCTCATCGCCGCGGCCTTCCTGCTGTCCACGCACAACATGCAGATCATGCAGGCGTGGATGATCGGCCATTATGGCACAGCCGTTCCGCTGGCGGGCCTGGTCGCGGCAAACGTGCTGATGCATGCCATGCTCGCCGCCGCCATCCTGCTTGCCCGCTATGTGCCCTCGACCCCGGCGCTGATCATGCTCGGTGGCATCACCTATCCACTGTATCTGCTGCACCAGCACATCGGCTATGTCGCGATCAACGCGCTCGCCCCCGCGATCGGACCCTGGCCCGCGGCGCTGGCGACCACGGCGGCTATGTTGCTGCTCTCCTACGCAGTATGGCGCTTCGCCGAGCGGCCCGGCCAGCGCCTCGCGCTTTCCGTGCTGCAGCCGCTCGCCGAGCGGCTGACCGCGCGCCTGCCCTTCGGCCTTGCCGGCGGCACCCGGTAGACGACAGCGTGCCGGCGAAAGAAAAGGGCGCCCGAGGGCGCCCTTTCCGCTTCGGCGTCTGCTCTCGCTTACTGCGGCAGCTTGTCGTCGACGCCGGCGACGTAGAAGTTGAGGCCCGAGAGCACGCCATCGTCGGCGGATTCGCCGGCCTTCAGCCACTCGGTGCCGTCCTGCTTCATGATCGGGCCGGTGAAGGGCTTCAGTTCGCCCGACTTGATCTTGGCTTCGGTCTCCATAGCCATCGCCTTCACGTCGTCCGGCATGTTGGTGTAGGGCGCCATCGTGAGGATGCCGTCCTTCAGGCCGTCCCAGATGTTTTCCGACTTCCAGCTTCCGTCCATGACCGCCTTGATGCGCTTCACGTAATACGGGCCCCAGGTGTCGACGATGGCCGTCAGCTGCGTCTTCGGTCCGGCCGCGATCATGTCGGAGGCCTGGCCGAAGGCCATGATGCCGCGCTCGGCCGCGACCTGCATCGGCCCGGTCGAGTCGGTGTGCTGGGTGATGATGTCGACGCCCTGGTCGATCAGCACCTTGGCGGCGTCGGCTTCCTTGCCGGCGTCGAACCAGGTGTTGGCCCACACGACCTTCAGCTTGAAGTCCGGGTTGACCGTCTGCGCGCCGAGCACGAAGGCGTTGATGCCCATGACGACTTCGGGGATCGGGAAGGATGCGATATAGCCGGCGACGCCGACCTTCGACATCTTCGCGGCGATCTGGCCCTGGATGTAGCGGCCTTCATAGAAGCGCGAATTGTAGACGGCGAGGTTCGGCGCGGTCTTGTAGCCGGTCGCGTGCTCGAACTTCACGTCGGGGAACTTGGCCGCGACGGCGACCGTCTGGTCCATGAAGCCGAACGAGGTGGTGAAGATGATGGCGCAGCCCGAACGCGCCAGGCGCTCGATCGCGCGCTCGGCGTCTGGGCCTTCCGGCACGTTTTCGACGAAGACGGTCTCGACCTTGTCGCCGAGTTCGGTGTCGACCATCTGGCGTCCGATGTCGTGCGCCTGCGTCCAGCCGCCATCGGTCTTGGAGCCGATATACAAAAAGCAGGCCTTGGTCTTGTCCTGGGCAAAGGCCGCAGGCACCGAGACCGTTACGGCGAGTGCCGCCGCCAGTCCGATCAGTAGTTTCTTCATGGGTTGGTCCTCTCTGTTTTCTAAGGCAAAGTGTCGTTCTGGAATCCTATCGCTCCGGCACGAACGCGCGGCCGAGCGAAGCCGGCGTGTTCATGATCGTTAGCCGCCTGTTCCGGGAGATTAGAACAAGAACCACGATTGTCGCCAGATAGGGAAGCGCTGAAAGCAGCTGCGATGGAATGCCGAGGCCGAGCGCCTGGGCATGTAGCTGGCCGATGGTGACCGCGCCGAAGAGATAGGCGCCGGCCAGCACGCGCAGTGGCCGCCAGGAGGCGAACACGACCAGCGCGAGCGCGATCCAGCCGCGGCCCGCCGTCATGTTCTCGACCCATTGCGGCGTGTAGACGAGCGAGAGCTGCGCGCCTGCGAGCCCCGCGCAGGCGCCGCCGAACAGCACCGCCAGATAGCGGTAGCGGATGACCGGGATGCCCAACGCATGCGCCGAGGTGTGGCTGTCGCCGATCGCGCGCAGCGTCAGGCCGGTGCGGCTGCGGAACAGGAACCAGGCGACGCCCGCCACCAGCGCCAGCGACATGTAGAAGAACGGATCCTGGCCGAAAATCAGGCGTCCGACGAGCGGCAGGTCCGACAGATAGGGGATGTAGAGGCTGGGCATTTTTACGCCGGCCGAGCCGACGAAGCTTTCGCCGATCATGCTGGAAAGGCCGAGACCTAGCAGCGTCAGCGACAGGCCGGTGGCCACCTGGTTGGTGGCGATCGACAGCGTCAGGAAAGCGAACAGCAGGGAAAACGCCGCGCCGGCCAGGATGCCTGCCACAACGCCGATCCAGGGTGACCCGGTCAAGGCGGCGGCGACGAATCCGCACACCGCGCCGATCACCATCATGCCCTCGACGCCGAGATTGAGCACGCCGGAGCGTTCGACCACGAGTTCCCCGATCGCCGCGATCAGGAGCGGCGTGGCCGCCGTCGCGATGGTGAGCAGGATGCTCTCGAACATGCCCATGGCTCAGGCTCCTTCAGCGGCCGGCGCGGCGGCTTTCGGGGCGCCTGCCGGCTGGCCCTCCTGTCGCGCCAGTCCGACGAACCGGATGCGGTAGTGGATCAGCGTGTCGCAGCCGAGCACGAAGAACAGCAGCATGCCCTGGAACACGCGCGCCACCTTGTCGGAGATGCCGAGCGAGATCTGCGCCGCCTCGCCGCCGAGATAGGTCAACGCCAGCAGGAAGCCGGCGGCGATGATGCCGAGCGGATTGAGCCGACCGAGGAATGCCACGATGATGGCGGCAAAGCCATAGCCCGGCGAGATCGACGGCCGCAACTGGCCGATCGCGCCCGAGACCTCCGATATTCCGGCAAGGCCCGCCAGCGCGCCCGACACCATGAAGGCGAAGAAGACCATCTTCTTCGAGCTGAAGCCGGCAAAGCGCCCTGCCCGCGGGCTGGAGCCGATGACGCGGACCTCGAAGCCCTTCAGCGTGCGTGTGATGAACAGCCAGGCCAGGATGCCGGCGAGGATCGCGAAGACGATACCCCAGTTGGCGCGGCCGTCGGCGGGAAACAGCTCCGGCAGGATGGCGTCGGCATGAAAGCGGCGCGTCTCGGGAAAATTGTTGCCTTCCGGATTGCGCCATGGCCCGCGCACCAGCCAGTCGAGGAAGAGCTGCGCGACATAGACGAGCATCAGGCTGGTCAGGATTTCGTTGGTGTTGAAGCGCGTCTTCAGCAGCGCCGGGATCGACGCGTAGGCCGCGCCTCCGAGCATGCCCATGAGCAGCATCAGCGGCAGCACGAGCGGACCCTGAATCCCCGGATAGACCACCGGCAGGATCGAGCCGACGATGCCGCCGATGATGAACTGTCCCTCGGCGCCGATGTTCCAGTTGTTGGACAGGTAGCAGATCGAGAGCCCGACCGCGATCAGGATGAGCGGAGCCGCCTTGATCGCCAGTTCGTGCAGCGACCACAGCTCGCGCAGCGGATCGACGAAATAGAAGAAAAGCGCCTGGAACGGGTTCTTGCCCAGCAGCGCGAACATGATGGCGCCGGCGACGAGCGTCAGCGCCAGCGCGATGAACGGCGACAGCACGCTGAAGAGCTTCGAATGCTGCGGCCGCTTGACGAGTTCGATCCGCATGATCAGTGCGCCCCCGCCTGGTCGCCCGCGCCGCCCATCAGGAGGCCGATATGCTCGCGCGTCGCCTCGGCGATCGGGATCGAGCCGGACATGCCGCCATGCGCCATGACGACGATGCGGTCGGAGATCTCGAACAGTTCGTCGAGGTCCTGGCTGATCGCGATCACCGCCGACCCGCTGCGCGCCAGGTCGATCAGCGACTGGCGGATGCGCGCGGCGGCGCCCGC
>JAUYMV010000248.1 GCA_030698645.1 Mesorhizobium sp. | reverse complement strand
TGGAGCGAGCGGCGCAATATCGGCACGATGGTGATCGGCCTGACGCCGGACGCCGACCGGGCCGCGCGCCAGGCGGCGGCGCAACTCCACCTCTACCAGGAAACGCGCAACATGGCGCGCGTGCTGCGCAACCGGCTGAAGGGCCTGCTGTCGCGCGGGTAGGAGATCCGCCTCAGCGCGCCTCGGCCTCGCGCCGCGCGCGGTCGCGAAAGATCCGCCGGATCACCTTGCCGCTGGTCGTCAGCGGCATCGAATCGACGAACTCCACCTCGCGCGGATATTCGTGCGCCGAGAGCTTTTCGCGCACCCATGCGCCGATCCCCTCCGCCAGTTCGTCGGAACGCACCATGCCGGGCTTCAGCACGACATAGGCCTTGACGATCTCGGTGCGCAGGGTGTCGGGCTTGCCGACGGCGGCGGCCAGCGCGACGGCCGGATGACCGGTCAGGCAGTCCTCGATCTCTCCAGGCCCGATGCGGTAGCCGGACGACGTGATGACGTCGTCGTCGCGGCCGAAGAAATGCACGTAGCCGTCGCCGTCGGCGATGCCCTGATCGCCGGTCGTCATCCAGTCGCCGATGAATTTCTGCGCGGTGGCTTCCGGATTGCGCCAGTATTCGAGGAACATCACAGGGTCGGGCCGATGAACGGCGATCTGCCCGGTCCGGCCGGACGGAACCTCGCGTCCCTCCGCATCGATGATGGCGACGCGGTGGCCGGGCACCGGCTTGCCGGTCGACCCGGCGCGGCTGACGCCGAGCGCGTCGGACGAGGACAGCACGAAGTTGCACTCGGTCTGGCCATAGAACTCGTTGACGGTTAGCCCCAGCTCGGCCTTCGCCCATTCATAGGTCTCGCGGCCCAGCGCCTCGCCGGCCGAGCCGATGGTGCGCAGGCCGAGCCTGAAGCGCGACCGAATGTCGGGCACCGACTTCAGCATGCGCAGCGCCGTCGGCGGGATGAAGGCGTTCCTGACCTGCATGCGTTCGAGCAGGATCAGGGCGGCCTCCGGATCGAACTTCTCGAACCGGCCGAAGACGACGGGAAGCCCGAAATGGAGCGCCGGTAGCAGCAGGTTCAGCAATCCGCCCGCCCAGGCCCAGTCGGCCGGCGTCCAGGCGAGATCACCCGACTGCGGCAGGAACTCGTGCGCCATCCGCATGCCGGGCAGATGGCCGAGCAGGACGCGGTGGCCGTGCAGCGCGCCCTTGGGCGGCCCGGTCGTGCCCGAGGTGAAGATCATCATCGCCGGAACGTCGGGGCCCGTGTCTTCCGGCCGGAACCGGTCGGAATGGTCGCGGACGAGCCGCTCGAAGGCGATCGTGCCGGAATCGCCGCCCTCGACCACGACGATCGTCTCCAGCGCCGGCAGCCGGCCGGCGATCGGCTTCAGCCGCGCATAGCCGGCCTGCGTGGTGACGATCGCCGCGACGCCCGCCGTCTGCAGGCGGTATTCCAGTGCCTCGACGCCGAACAGCAGCGCCAGCGGCACCGCGATGGCGCCGAGCTTGTAGATCGCCACATGGGTGATCGCCGTCTCGAAACTCTGCGGCAGCAGGAGGGCGACGCGGTCGCCGCGCCGCACGCCGGCCGCGCGCAGGCCGTTGGCGACGGCATTCGACCTTGCGGCCAGCTCTCCGAAGGTGAGCACGGCCGGCGCCTCGCCCGGCCGGTATTCGATGAGCGCGGTGCGCGCGCCATCGCGCGCGGCCCAAACGTCCGACACCGCCACGCCGATGTTGTAGCGGTCGGGCAGCGACCAGCGGAAATCGCGGTAGAGCCGTTCGTAGCTGGCGCGCCGTTCAGGCAAGGATGACGACGCTCCTACGTTCAGGCGAATGGTGCCCCCTGCCGGAAT
>JAUYMV010000247.1 GCA_030698645.1 Mesorhizobium sp. | reverse complement strand
TTCGAGAAGGACCCGGTCAATTTGCTCCGGCTGTTCTGGCTGGCCGACAAGCACGGCCTGGAATACCACCCGGACGCGATCAAGCTGGTGACGCGGTCGCTGTCGCTGATCGACCGGTCGCTGCGGCGCGATCCCGAGGCCAACCGGCTGTTCATGGACGTGCTGACGTCGGACCGCAACCCGGAACTCAATCTCCGCCGCATGAACGAAGCCGGCGTGCTGGGCCGGCTGATCCCCGATTTCGGCAAGATCGTCGCGATGATGCAGTTCAACATGTATCACCACTACACGGTGGACGAGCACCTGATCCGCTGCATCGGCGTGCTGTCCGAGCTCGAGCGTGGCGATGGCGGCAAGCTGCACCCGCTGGCGCACACGCTGATGCCGGGGCTGAAGGCGCAGCGCGAGTTGCTCTATACGGCGGTGCTGTTCCACGACATCGCCAAGGGCCGCCCGGAGGACCATTCCACCGCCGGCGGGCGCATCGCCAGGCGGCTGGCGCCGCACATGGGCTTCGACGCCTCCGAGGCGGAGACGATCGCCTGGCTGGTCGAGAACCATCTGGTGATGTCGATGACGGCGCAGACGCGCGACCTCAACGACCGCAAGACGATCGAGGATTTCGCGGCGATCGTGCAGTCGGTGGAGCGGCTGAAGCTCCTGCTGGTGCTCACCGTCTGCGACATCCGTGGCGTCGGGCCGGGCGTGTGGAACGGCTGGAAGGGACAATTGCTGCGCACGCTCTACTACGAGACCGAACTGCTCCTGACCGGCGGCTTCTCGGAAGTGTCGCGCGAGAAGCGCGCCGCGGCCGCCCGCGAACAGCTTGCCGAGGCGCTGTCGGCGCATTCGGCCGCCGACGCAGAGCGGCTGGTGAAACTGCACTACGACAATTACCTGCTGACGGTCGACCTCAAGGAGCAGGTGCGCCACGCCGAGTTCATCCGGCAGACCGATGCGGCGAGGAAGAGCCTCGCCACGATGGTGACGATCTACCAGTTCGAGGCGGTCACCGAGATCACGGTTCTGTCGCCCGACCACCCGCGCCTGCTGTCGATCATCGCCGGCGCCTGCGCGGCGGCCGGCGGCAACATCGTCGACGCGCAGATCTTCACGACGACCGACGGCCGCGCGCTCGACACCATCCTGATCAGCCGCGAATTCGACCTCGACGACGACGAGCGCCGGCGCGCCGAGCGCGTCGGAAAGCTGATCGAGGACGTGCTGTCGGGGCGGACCTGGCTGCCGGAGATGATCGAGAAGCGCACCAAGCCGAAGCGCGGCGCCAGGGCGTTCCGCATCGAGCCGGCGGTCGACATCCGCAACACGCTGTCGAACCGCTTCTCGGTGATCGAGGTCGAGGGCCTCGACCGGCCGGGCCTCCTGTCGGAAATCACCGGCGCGATCTCCGACCTGTCGCTCGACATCGCCTCGGCGCACATCACGACCTTCGGCGAAAAGGTCATCGACACGTTCTACGTCACCGACCTGACCGGCCAGAAGGTCGAGAACCCGACCCGCCAGGCGGCGATCCGCGCCAAGCTGATCGCGACGCTGGAGGGCGCGCCAGCGCGGCCCGCGCGCGGCAAGGCGGCGGTGGAAGCGGTTGCGGCGAAATGAGGGACGCGCGCGCCATACCCTCCCCACAGGCGGGAGGGTAAGACAGACAAATGAGCCTGCTCAAGAAATTCGCCACCGTCGCGTCGGGCACGCTGATGAGCCGCATCCTCGGCTTCACGCGCGAGATGCTGATGGCGGCGGCGCTCGGCACCGGGCCGGTGGCCGACGCCTTCAACGCCGCGTTCCGGCTGCCCAACACGTTTCGCCGTCTGTTCGCTGAAGGCGCGTTCAACGCCGCCTTCGTGCCGCTCTTCGCCAAGGAGATCGAGACGAACGGCATGGACGGGGCCAAGCGCTTCTCGGAGGAAGTGTTCGGTGTCCTGTTCACCGTGCTGATCGCGCTGACGATCCTGATGGAACTGTCGATGCCGTGGCTGATCCGCTACGCGATCGCGCCGGGCTTCGCCGACGAGCCGGACAAGCTCGCGATGACGGTCGGCCTCGCGGCGGTGATGTTTCCCTACCTGATGTGCATGTCGCTCGGCGCCATGATGGCCGGCATGCTGAACTCGCTGCACAAATATTTCGCGGCGGCCGTTGCCCCGGTCTTCCTCAACATCATCCTGGTCGCGATCCTCGGCTATGCCTGGTACATCGGCTATGACGGCACGCAGGTCGGCTATGCGCTGGCCTGGGGCGTGCTCGCCGCGGGCCTGGTGCAACTGGCGATCGTCTGGTTCGCGGTGCGGCGGGCCGGCGTCGTGCTCGGCTTCCGCCGTCCGCGCCTGACGCCGAACGTCAAGCGGCTTCTCGTGCTGGCGCTGCCGGCGGCGATCACCGGCGGCATCACGCAGATCAACCTGCTGATCAACACGGCGATCGCGTCGGGCAAGGAAGGCGCGGTGTCGTCGCTGGCCTATGCCGACCGCATCTACCAGCTCCCGCTCGGCGTCGTCGGCGTGGCGGTGGCGATCGTGCTCCTGCCGGAACTGTCGCGCGCGCTGCGCGCCGGCAAGGACGCCGAGGCGGCGCACCTGCAGAACCGGTCGGTCGAGTTCACGCTGTTCCTGACGCTGCCGGCCGCCGCCGGCCTGCTCATGCTCGCCGAGCCGATCGCCCGCGCGCTGTTCGAGCGCGGCAATTTCGGGCCCGAGGACACCGCGACGGTCGCCGCCATTCTGGGCGTCTATGGCCTGGCGCTGCCCGCCTTCGTGCTGATCAAGGCGTTCATCCCGGGCTTCTTCGCGCGCGAGGACACGCGCACGCCGATGATCTTCGCCGGCGTTTCGGTGGCGGTGAACGTGACGCTGGCGCTGACCCTGTTTCCGCGCCTGGCCGAGGTCGGCATCGCCACCGCGGAGGCGGTCGCGGGCTGGGTCAATGCGACGCTGCTCTTCGGCACGCTGGTCTGGCGCGGCCACTGGGGCCGCGACGTGGTGCTGCTGACGCGGATCCCGCGCCTTGTCCTTGCGGCCGCGATCATGGCGGGCGCGCTTTGGTACGGGGCGGACCTGCTCGCGCCCTGGCTGGCGCGCTCGGCGAGCGTTCTGCACCAGGTGATCGCGCTGGCCGTGCTGGTCGCGGCCGGGGCCGTTCTGTATTTCACCACGGCCTTCGCGACCGGCGGCGCCGACATCGGCATGCTGCGGCGCAACATCAGGCGCGGCGAGCCGCCGCGGGCGCCGATCGAATAGGCGGGATTCGGACTCCCTCACCATCACGGATGTGTGAAGTCCGTTACGGACGGCCTTCCCGAACGGGGCCTATCCTCATGTGCCCGGTGGGTGAAACGATTGGCAGGCTCACCGCCGGGACGTGTGAGGGTCAAGCGGCATGACCGAAACCACCGGCAACGAAAAGACGGACGTCGGCGATGACGTCATGGCCCGGGTGCACGCGCTCCTGAAGGAAAAAGAAGCCGTCTCCGAGAAGAAAGGCTTCTGGTATTTCGTGTCGAGCGGTTTCTTCTTCATGCTGGTCGGCGCGGTGTCGCTGACCTTCGCCTTCTACTCGATGGGCAACACCCACGCCTCCTTCACGTTCGTGCTCGTCGTCGTGGGCGTGGCGGTGCTCCTCTACGGCACCGGCACGCAGGGCGTCGGCAATTTCGAGACCACCAGCGGGGCGGCGACCTACAAGCTCGGCATCGCGGGCGGCGCCGGTATCCTCGCCTTCGCGGTGGCCTACGGCATCGTCGCCAAGGCGCCCGAGATCAAGCGGGCCTTCCAGATCGAGAAGCGCTATCTGAGGCTGTCCTTCGAGCCGTCCGCGAAGGATGGGGTGTCCACGTTCGAGAACTACGTGCCCGAAGTCATCATAGAGGGGACCGCCGCGCCTGTGCATCGCAACGGCGACGCCTTCGTCGTCTTCGTGAGCTACTTCGACAATCAGCCGCTGACGAAGCTGCGGGTCATCGCAAAGCTCCACTATGTCGGACCCGAGGATCGCCGCAACAAGGCCCTGCGCGCGAACGTACTCTCCGACCAGATCGTCGAAATCAACCGCAAGGATCTCAAGAACGACGATGGCGGCTTCGACTTCCCGCGCTACCTCCAGCCGGTCGAGGTTTCCATGGCGAGCGACCCGCGCAGCGAAGCGGCGGGGCGCGAGGCCGACGAGCAGAACGGCCGGCTTAGCGGCGCGGACGAACTCCCTCCATCCGCCCTGGTGCCTGCGCTATGAGCGGCCGCGCCCTCCTCCTGTCGCTTGCCCTGATCGTCGCGGCCCAACTCGCGCCGTCGCCCGCGCTGGCGCAGCGCGGCGAACTCTGCTCCAGCATCCGGGAGCAACTCCTGTTCTTCGACTCCCCGGAGCAAATGCAGCAGAAGCGGGCGCTCTCCGGCGACTACCTGTTCGGATCGAGCGGCACGATCGGCTGCCTGGTGGAAATGCTGCGGGAACCCGGCATCGCCACGACCTCTTCGGAAATCGATCTCATCCAGGGGGAATGGCTGCTGCGGATCACCGGCGCCATGCGGTCGATCCTGACGACGCGTGGCTGGAGCGCCATCAAGGACTTTCGCGCGGTGGACGATCCGTCCACCACCGCCGTCCTCGCCTTCGCGGCGCGCTCGGCCGATGCCGGCCTGCGCGTCAACGCGACGCTGGTCCTCGCCGACGTGATCGACGATTCGACCGCCTGCGTTCCGATCGACCATCTCTACGACACGTCGCAGATATCGACGCCGCAGGGGGCGAGCGGACGTATCAACCTGATCGGCGTCGTCTCCGTCGTGGCGCCTTGGGCATATCGACCGACCTTCGAGAACATCGAGCGTCTCGTCGCCAAGCTGGACGCGGACCTCGCGGACCAGCAGGACGTCAAACAGACGATGGAGGTGCTGGCCAATCTCAAGGCTCGCCTCGACTTCCAGAAGAAGTCCCAGAAAGCGCCGAACAGGCTGTCGGAACTTCCCTTCAACCAGCGCGATTGCATGACATACGAGCCGCTTTGGGCCGGCGCGGAACTGCGGTACTGAGCCACCGCCGCCCGCCCGACACGGGGCCGTGGCCGGCTGCCGCCGGCCCTTGATTGTCCCCGCGCCCTCGTCCATAAGCGCCCTCGCATTTCGCACGCCTGACCAAGGCCCTCCACCAGCCCGGGAACACTCCATGTCCGCCTTCAAGCCGCTCGTCTTTTCCGGCGTCCAGCCGACCGGAAACCTGCATCTCGGCAATTATCTCGGCGCGATCCGCAAGTTCGTCGCGCTGCAGGACACCAGCGATTGCATCTACTGCGTCGTCGACATGCATGCGATCACCATGTGGCAGGACCCGGCCGAACTCGAGCAGTCGACGCGCGAGGTCACCGCCGCCTTCCTCGCCGCCGGCATCGATCCGGCGAAGCACATCGTGTTCAACCAGAGCCGGGTGATGCAGCACGCCGAACTCGCCTGGGTGTTCAACTGCGTCGCCCGCATGGGCTGGCTGAACCGCATGACGCAGTTCAAGGACAAGGCCGGCAAGGACCGCGAGAACGCCTCGGTCGGGCTGTTCGCCTATCCGACGCTGATGGCGGCCGACATTCTGGTCTACCGCGCCACCCATGTGCCGGTCGGCGACGACCAGAAGCAGCATCTGGAGCTGACCCGCGACATCGCGCAGAAGTTCAACAACGACTTCTCGAGCCGCATCGAGGCGCTCGGCTGCGGCGTCGAAATGAAGGTCGGCGAGGAGACCGTGCACGGCTTCTTCCCGCTCACCGAACCGATCATCGAGGGACCGGCGACGCGCATCATGAGCCTGCGCGACGGCACCAAGAAGATGTCGAAGTCCGACCCGTCGGATCTGTCGCGCATCAATCTGACCGACGATGCCGACACGATCTCCAAGAAGATCCGCAAGGCCAAGACCGATCCGGCGCCGCTGCCCTCCGAACCCGAAGGGCTCAAGGAGCGCCCGGAGGCCGACAATCTCGTCGGCATCTACGCGTCACTCGCCGAGATCGCGCGCGAGGAGGTGCTGCGACAGTTCGGCGGCCAGCAGTTTTCGGTGTTCAAGCCGGCGCTGGCCGACCTCGCCGTCGAGAAGCTGGCGCCGATCGCCGGCGAGATGCGCCGCATCTCGGCCGACCGCGGCTATATCGACGGCGTGCTGCGGGACGGCGGCATGCGCGCCGGGGCGCTCGCCGAGACGACGATGAAGGATGTGCGCAGGATCATCGGGCTGCTGGGGGATTAGCATCAGAATCTCAAGCGTCGGGATCTACGAATACCCCCACCCCTGCCCCTCCCCTCAAGGGGGAGGGATACCCGCGCCTAATATAGAGAACCGTGAGCCGGTTCTTCACGACCGGCACAAGAACAAGGACGCGATGCCTCGGATCCCCCTCCCCCTTGTGGGGAGGGGTTAGGGGTGGGGGTATCTTGCGGGCAAGATG
>JAUYMV010000240.1 GCA_030698645.1 Mesorhizobium sp. | reverse complement strand
CCTATGCGTTCTCGGTCGAGAGCATCCGCGCCTGCTTGCGCACCAGGTCCGGCGGTGTGGCCTCCGCGACGAGCGCGGCGAACGCCGCCTCGAACGACATCGACTCCTGGTCGCGCCCACCGAGCCGTCGGATGTTGACGGTGCCCTCCTCGGCCTCGCGCTTGCCGCACACCAGCATGACCGGCACCTTGGCCAGGCTGTGCTCGCGGACCTTGTAGTTGATCTTCTCGTTGCGGACGTCGAGATCGACCTGCAAGCCGGCTTCCCGCAGCCGATCGGCAACCGTCACCGCATAGGCGTCCGCGTCGGACGTGATGGTCGCCACGACCACCTGCACCGGCGCGAACCAGAGCGGCAGATGGCCGGCATAGTTCTCGATCAGGATGCCGAGGAAGCGCTCCATCGAACCGCAGATGGCGCGGTGCACCATGACCGGCTGCTTTTTCTCGGAATCCGAGCCGATGTAGAAGGCGCCGAAGCGCTCCGGCAGGTTGAAATCGACCTGCGTCGTGCCGCACTGCCACTCGCGCCCGATCGCGTCCTTCAGCACATATTCGAACTTCGGACCGTAGAACGCGCCCTCGCCTGGGTTGATCGACGTCTTGATCCGGCCGGCCGACTGCGCCGCGATCTTTTCGAGAACCGTGTTCATGATGGCTTCGGCGTGGTCCCAGTCCGCGTCGGACCCGACGCGCTTGTCCGGACGCGTCGACAGCTTCACGCTGACCTCCTCGAAGCCGAAATCGGCATAGGTGGACAGGATCAGCTCGTTGATGCGCAGGCATTCTGCCTCGAGCTGCTCCTCGGTGCAGAAGATGTGCGCATCGTCCTGCGTGAACCCGCGCACGCGCATCAGCCCATGCAGCGCGCCGGACGGCTCGTAGCGATGCACATTGCCAAATTCCGCAAGTTTTATAGGGAGATCGCGGTAAGACTTAAGACCGTGCTTGAAGATTTGCACGTGACCTGGGCAGTTCATCGGCTTCAGCGCGAAAACGCGCTCGTCCTCCGTCTCGTCGCCGGCGACGGTCACCTTGAACATGTTGTCGCGATACCAGCCCCAATGGCCGGACGTCTCCCACAGCGACTTGTCTAGCACCTGCGGCGCGTTGACTTCCTCGTAGCCCTGCACGGCGAGCCGGCGGCGCATGTAGCTGACGAGCGACTGGAACATGCGCCAGCCCTTGCCGTGCCAGAACACCACGCCCGGCCCTTCCTCCTGGAAGTGGAACAGGTCCATCTCGCGGCCGAGCCGGCGGTGATCGCGCTTCTCGGCCTCGGCCAGCATGTGCACATAGGCGTCGAGCTGTTCCTGCGTCGCCCAGGCCGTGCCGTAGATGCGCGTCAGCATCGGATTGTTCGAATCGCCGCGCCAATAGGCGCCGGCCACCTTCATCAGCTTGAAGGCATTGCCGATCTGGCCGGTCGAGACCATATGCGGCCCGCGGCAGAGGTCGAACCAGTCGCCCTGGTAATAGATCTTGAGGTCCTGGCCTTCCGGAATCGCGTCGACGAGCTGCACCTTGTAGCTCTCGCCCTTCTCCGCGAAGATCCGGCGCGCCTTGTCGCGCGGCCAGACCTCCTTGGTGAACGGTTTGGCCCGCCCGATGATCTCGCGCATCTTCTTCTCGATGACGGGGAAATCCTCGGGCGTGAACGGCGTTTCGCGCGCGAAATCATAGTAGAATCCGTTCTCGATGACCGGACCGATCGTCACCTGCGTGTCGGGCCAGAGCTCCTGCACGGCTTCGGCGAGCACATGCGCGGTGTCGTGGCGGATCATCTCCAGCGCCAGCGGATGGTCGCGCGTCAGGATTTCGACCTTGCCGGAGGTGTCGAGCGGATCGGCGAGATCACGCGGTACGCCGTCGATCGCGTAGGCGACCGAATTCTTTGCTAGCGCTTTGGAGATAGATACGTCCAGCTCCGCGCCGGTCAGCGAGGAAGGGTATTCGCGGACGGAAC
>JAUYMV010000239.1 GCA_030698645.1 Mesorhizobium sp. | reverse complement strand
TTTCCGTCGAGCTGAAACGGACGGCGGGAGACTTCCTGTCGTCACTGGATTTTTTCAGTGAGATAGGTCTCGGCATGGTAGAGGCCCAGCTCCCGAAACTGCGAAACCCCCTTTCCGCCAGATGCATGCTCTACATGGTTGTCGAACTGTCCTCTTCCGCCGACACGTTCGACATCGATGCCTTGCTTCAAACCGCGCTCGAAGGCCTGCTCGATCAGGGCGTTGTCTCGGATGCCGTCCTAGCGCGGAGCAAGGCGCAGCAGGAGGAGGTATGGAGCCTGCGCGAGGAGATTCCCGAGGCACAGCGCTTGGGTGGCCCCCAGCTCAAGCACGATATTGCCGTACCTGCGAGCTGTCTGCCCGTATTCATGCATGTCGTGCAGACCGAGCTCGATGAGATTCTACCCGGCGGCGTCGTCAACGCTTTTGGCCATCTCGGCGACGGCAACGTCCACTTCAATCTCTCGCCTCCACGCCAAGCCGCGGATTTTTCCGGCAAGGAGGCGCTTCTCTCGGAGTGCGTCTATAGGCATGCCGAACTGGCAGGTGGCTCCTTTGCCGCCGAACACGGACTCGGTCGCCAGAAGGTCAGCACCGCTGACGCGCTGAGGAGCAGCGAAGAGCGCACCATGATGAGAGCGATCCAGAGGGCTTTCGATCCGGACGCGATCATGAACTCGGGATGCTCTGTCTGATGTCACGACTTGGAACTCCTACGAACATTCCAGAGTCTACCCACGCGTCGCGCGATCGCAGTTCCAGCGGGATTTGTTCACTCTAGCTATTCTCGTGACGATGTGGACAGATGAGTCCTGCGCCATGCGCCGGGCGGAATGCCAACGCACTTCTTGAACGCGCGGTTGAACGCTGCCTCGGATTCGTAGCCGACCTGCGCCGCGACCTGAGCTAACCCGATACCTTGGCGATCCAGCAGATGCGTCGCCAGTTGCATGCGCCAGCGGGTCAGGTATTGCATCGGCGAATCCTGGACAAAATGCGCGAAACGGTCAGCGAAAGCCGAGCGCGACAGGCCCACCTCATGTGCCAGCATTTCCAGCGTCCAGGGCTCCGCCGCTCTAGGACCAATCGACATTCAGGATTCAATTTTGCGGTGATGTGTGATTCATCGGGTTCCAGGTCTGGTTATCTGGAGCGCAATGATGGCGAAGCCGAAGCGGTACGAACTGAGCCCCGAGCAGTGGCGCAGGATTGAAGGTCTGCTGCCGGGCAAGGCCGGCGATCCGGGGCGTTCCGGCACCGACAATCTCAATTTCGTCAACGGTGTGCTGTGGGTTCTTCGCTCCGGTGCGCACTGGCACGACCTGCCGGAGCGCTACGGCAAGTACAAGACCGCGCACAAGCGCTTCACCCGGTGGGCGAAGGCCGGCGTCTGGGAACATGTCTTTGCCCAGCTCATCGGCGATCCCGACAACGCTTATGTCAGTCTCGACTCAAGCCTTGTGCGCGCCCACCAGCAGGCGGCCACCGGAAAGGGCGGCGGCCAAAAAGGGGGGACCAGGCTCTGGGGCGTTCCAGAGGAGGACTGACGACCAAGATCCACATGGCCGTGGATGCGCTGGGCCGACCGCTGAAGCTGATCCTCACGCCCGGCCAGCGCGGCGATGCGCCGCTCGCACCGGCCTTGCTCGAAGGGCTTACGCCGCGCCGGGTGCTGGCTGACAAGGCCTATGATTCCAATGCTCTGAGGAGCTTGATCGCCAGCATGGGCGCCGAAGCCGTCATCCCGTGCAACCCGACCCGCAAGAAGCCGATCCCTTACGACTTCGAGGCCTACAAGGTCCGCAACACCGTCGAACGATGCTTCAACAAACTCAAACACTTCCGACGCATCGCGACCCGCTTCGACAGACGCGCCGCGCACTTCCTCGGCGTCCTCCAACTCGCAGCAGCAATGATATGGATGCGCTGAATGTCGATTCAGCCTAGAGTGCATGAGATGCAGCGCCGCGCTCACATGTGTGTCCCGCAGTCCCGCCAGCCAGTTCGCCGCGTCCGTCGGCAGCGTTTCGATGTGGCGTCGCACCACCTCCACGAACATGAGTTCGGCGACCTTGGACAGAACCGTCTCGCCACCGGAGCGTCGCGTAGTGCTCTCACCGACCGCGAGCCGTATCA
>JAUYMV010000218.1 GCA_030698645.1 Mesorhizobium sp. | reverse complement strand
TGGTTCGGCAGCGAATCCATGGGCATCAGCGACCGCGCGGTCGAGCGCAGCGACATGTGCGTCTCGATCCCCATGTTCGGCATGATCGAGAGCCTGAACCTCGGGACAAGTTCGGGAATCGTCCTCTACGAAGTCGCCAAGCAGCGGCGCGAGTACCAGAGCCGATACAGGATGCGGGACCAGCGCGGCGAGAGGGCGACGCCCCTGCCGACAGTGATCGCGCCTAAGGATTCGCCGGCCTGAGGAGCGATCGCCACGGAAAGCTCGCGCCTCACCTGTCGTCGGTTTCGCTGCTCCCCAGGAGGATTTTCTCGAGAGATTCGACGGCCGCCAAGAACGCGGGAAATGCCGTCCTGATGCGCTTGAGATTGTCCTCGACCTTGCTCTTCGTCAGGTCGAAGCCGTAACGATGTCGCACGAGGTGACGAAATCCCTTCAGTTCGCCCAGCGCCTCGTAGAGTTCCGGATCGAGCATAGCCGGCCGGGTGCCCGCAATCTCGGCATGCATCTGATCCAGCAGATCCTGATGCATCGATTGTCCTTGCGGCACGAGGCCGTCAATATCGTTGGCGAGGCTGAGCAGGACATCTTCGATCCCGTTGTAGACGTTGTGAAGCCCAAGCGAAACGGCACCGACCGCGCCCCATTCGCCAACTGCCATCTCGCCGCCGTGTGCCGACAGGAAATCCTCGATTTGCATCAGTTCTTTCGCCGCACGATCGATCTTCGGCGACAGCTTTGCGAAAGCCGGGTGCCTAAACGCAGTCATCGAGCAATTCCTGCACCCGGTCAGGCGAGATATCCGAGGCGAAGATCAGATCGTAGGGAATGTCCGTGCCACGGAAATGGTCGGCAACGAGGCGCTCGATCATCGACCGGCGACGGGGATCGATACTGCCGTGAACCAGCAGGTCGACATCGGAATGGACGCGAAACCGGTCCCTCGCGAGGGACCCCACGACCGACATGTCGACGCCTTCACCTCTGGCGGCCGCGAGAACGCCTGCCGCGCACTTCCGCGCGATCCGAAGGCGCTCCTCGGTTCTTCGATGGATCAGGGCGTCCAGTCTGTTCATGACCTATCGTAGCTCTTACAAGACTCGCCAACAAGCCGCGCACCTCTCACGTCGCCTCCGCCATCTCCCCCAGCCTCACCGCCGTGTTCCAGTTCCTTGCCGTGTTCGCGACCCCGATCCCCTTGTCGAATTTTACCGCCAGCTTCGACGTGCCAAACCCGTTCGGCGTGCGCAGATAGGCCACCAGGGATCAGGTCCCCGTCTTTGCTATTTGAACATTTCGCGGCGCTTGGTCTGATAGCTCCCGTCGCGGAAATGCTTCTCCACCCAGGTGCCATCCATGGCAAGGAAACGGTTGTCGTCAGCGGCCGCACCGCCGCCCGCATTGGCGTTGGCAGCCTTGCGATACAGGAAATGGCGGAACAACCGGTCGAACTCGGTGAAATAGATATGCGCCACCCGCTTGTCGCCGCGGATCAGCAGCATGTTTTCGTCATTGCTGGACAGCGAGTCTTTGGAGAAATTGGCGGACCCCGCGAACACCAGCGGATCGTCGCCGAGCGGGTCGACGACCAGGAATTTCTGGTGGACATAGAAGACGTGACCTCGCGTACCCCGGAAGTGAATCTCCCGATGCCAGTTCTGCAGGTCCCAACCGGGAATTTCACGTTGCTTGCCGTCCCGCCCGAGCACCGAGCCCACGGCCACGGATATGTTGGGGTCCTGAACGCGAAGCGCCGGGAGGATGTTGTCCTCGTCCTTCTCCATCAGGATGAATCTCAGATGGTCGCGCGGATCGACCAATCGGGCATGCATCGCGTTCGTCTTGGCGTTGAGGCCGAATGCCGCGGTGAACAGCCAGGGCTTGTCCTGATGCACGGCGCGTGTGCCATACCATTCCAGCAGCTTGGCGCCCTTTCGGGGACTGAATAGCGTCGTCGTCCCGACCGGCAGATCGTCGCCCGGATCGGGCGAATGCTCCGCCGTCCAGGCTTTCATGTCCGCAGGCTCCGGATCGCTTGCCATCTGCGTCCAGTAGTCGAGGAACTCGCCGGCAACCCGCTTGTCGCGCATCAGGTGGCCGGTATTGGCCTGGCCGAGAAAACCGGACATCGAGAAATTCGTCGACCCGGTCCAGACCTCGATCGCCTCATTTCCACGGACTTTGACGATGAACTTGTTGTGCGGGATTTTCGAACGCTTGGTCCGGGGGATCAGCGTCCCCGGGTCGAAATCCGCCTCGGGTCCGGCCAGCGCCTTCTTGTTGTCGATCGTGGCCTGCGTGTCGGCGGCGCCCGGCTGCTTGCTCTTGGCTCCGCTCTCGTAGACGATCCTGACGTCCACGCCCTTCTTCTGCGCGTCGCGCAGCATTCGGATCACCGGCAGATAGTGGAATTCATAGGCGGCGACGCGAAGCTTATCGCCGGGACCGGCGTCCGCCACGAATCTCCGCAGCGCCTCGAAAAGCCCGCGCGACAGCCACGCCGTCTGCGCGTGGTCCGGATTGTCGGGTTCCGGCGGCCGGATGCTCGTCTTGAACTTCTGCATATAGGCCTGCGATGCGACCGCGCCGCGATTGAAGAAGACGGCATGGTCACCGTCGTCATCCTCCTCGGTGCGCACCGCCACTTCCACGGGATCGCCGAGCCGCCTCTGGTCGTAGGGGCCGTACATAGGGTGGATGAAGTAGGTGTAGCTGTGGCCCTCCTTCGCTGCGTAGTCGCTCCACACGAAGCTCTGCACGGGATGGATGTTGCTCGGAAACCCCTCGCCCGGCTCCGGCGCCGGCTCGATTGCGCGGAACACTTTTGAGCCTAAGAGCCAGCGGTCCGCGCCGGGCGTTCCCGCCTCCGTGTGATCGACGCGCCGAAAGGCGAAGCCGAGCAGGTCCTCGCGCGCCGCCGGTGTCGCGTCGAGGCCGAAGAACACCACATAGGTTCCCGCTGTGACATTGACGGAAATGCCGTTATTCGCACCACGAACCTGCATTCGACTTTCCGATCGCAACAGAACCACTGAACTGCCTCAGTAGATATTGGTCCGGAAATCGAGCAATAGCAACTGAGCGTTCGATTACTTACAGATACTGCCGATTGGGTGAAACCGTTCGATTTTTGCCGGCTTATCTATTGCCAGCCCTGCGGGCAACATCAATCTGCTGCCATCGCGTCCGCCATCTCCCCCAGCTTCACCACCGTATTCCAGTTCCGCGCCGTGTTCGGCACCCCGATCCCCTTGTCGAATTTCTCGGCCAGCTTCGACGTGCCGAACCCGTTCGGCGTGTGAAGATAGGCGATGCGGCCCACCACCTCGATCCGCTCGCCGTCCTTCGCCACCTCGCGCAGCTTCTCGACCGCGCCCTCGGGCGGATCGCCGGCCAGCACGGCGGCGTGCAGGAATCTCGGCACAGCGAGCGCATCGGGAAACGGGTTGGCCTTGATCAGTTTCGTCCATTCGGCCCGCGTCACCGCGTGGATGTCCTTGTCGAAGCCGAACTCGGCCTTGCAGACCTCCGCCACTTTGGCCACAACCTCGGCCCGCGCAAGCGCGCTCTCCAGCACGGCGTTGCCGCTGTTGATGTAGGTCGCGACCTTGCCGAAGCCGGCCTCGGCCAGCTTCTCGCGCAGCGGCTTGACCGGCAGCTGCGTCGCGCCACCGACGCCGCGGAAGAGGATGATGTAGACGGTTCCACCGGTGTTCGACACCGCCTGCCTCCCTGCCGACGTCTTCTCAAAAAGACGGACGTCATCCTCGGGCTTGTCCCGAGGATCTGTCAACGGGAGCAGGACAAGCGATGACCTCGCCATTCTCGTCGCAAATGTCCGTAGATGCTCGGGACGAGCCCGAGCATCACGTCGCTTGCGGCTGTCCGCTCACGTCGGGACAAGGACGAGACGTCACCGCGCCTCAAATGATCAGCCCGGCCAGCGTCTCGTTGTCGGTGATGTCCTGATAGGCCCAGCCCGCCTCGTCGAAGCGCTTGCGCAACAGGTCGAAATTCTTCCGGTCCTTGGTCTCGATGCCGATCAGGACGGAACCGAAATTGCGCGCGGATTTTTTCAGATATTCGAAACGCGCGATGTCGTCGTCGGGGCCGAGCAAATCGAGGAAGGCGCGCAGCGCGCCCGGCCGCTGCGGGAAGCGGAACACGAAATATTTCTTCAGCCCCTCGTAGCGCAGCGCGCGCTCCTTGACGTCGGGCAGGCGCTCGAAGTCGAAATTGCCGCCGGAAACGACCAGCATGACGGTTTTGCCCTTGAGTTCCTTGCGCGAAAAATCCTTCAGCGCGTCGATGGCGAGCGCGCCCGCCGGCTCCAGCACGATGCCCTCGATGTTGAGCATTTCGATCAGCGTCGAGCAGAGCCGGTTTTCCGGGATCAGGTGCACCGCTTCCGCGCTGAAATCCTTGAGATGGCGCAGCGGCTCGCGGCCGATCTCGGCGACCGCCGCGCCGTCGACGAAATTGTCGACCGTGGCGAGTTTCATGCGCTTTCCCGAAGCAAGCGTCTGGCGCAGGCTCGGCGCGCCCGCCGGCTCGGCGAAGACATATTTTGACGCCCAGCCGGCCTCGCCGAAATAGCGCGTCATGCCGGCGGCCAGTCCGCCGCCGCCGACCGGCATGATCACCATGTCGGCGCGGACGCCTTTGGGCAGTTGCGCGGCGATCTCGTGCGCCACCGTCGCCTGGCCCTCGATGATGTCCTTGTGGTCGAAGGGCGGCACCATCAGCCCGCCGCTCGCCGCCGCGAAGTCGAGCGCCGCGTGGTAGCAATCGTCGAAGAAGTCGCCGACCAGCCGGATCTCGACGAAGCTGCCGCCGAAGATGCGCGTCTTCTCGATCTTCTGTGCCGGCGTCGTTACCGGCATGAAGACGACGCCCTTCTTGCCAAAATGCCGGCAGACGAAGGCGAACCCCTGCGCATGGTTGCCGGCCGAGG
>JAUYMV010000217.1 GCA_030698645.1 Mesorhizobium sp. | reverse complement strand
CGGGCAATATTCCGTACTATGTCGCCGCACTTATATTCGGCTATCTGCTCGGCTCCATTCCGTTCGGGCTGATCCTCACCCGCTTCGCCGGACTGGGGGATCTGCGCAGCATCGGCTCCGGGAACATCGGCGCCACCAACGTGTTGCGCACCGGCAACAAGGGCCTCGCGGCGGCGACGCTGCTGCTCGATGCGCTGAAGGGCACGGTTGCCGTATTGGTCGCCGGCCTATGGGGTCCCGGTTTCGCCATCGCCGCTGGCCTTGCCGCCTTTCTCGGCCATCTCTTTCCGATCTGGCTTGGCTTCAGGGGCGGCAAGGGCGTCGCCACCTATCTCGGCGTCCTGATCGCGCTCGCCTGGCAGGGCGCGCTGGTCTTCGCCGTCGTCTGGATCGCGATCGCCGGGCTGCTGCGCTACTCCTCGCTCGCCGCGCTGCTGGCCGCGCTCGCCGTGCCGATCGCGCTCTGGTATCTCGGCTATGGCTCGGTCGCCGCGCTTTTCGCCGTGATGAGCTTCATCGTCTTCGTCAAACACCACGCCAACATCCGGCGCCTGCTCGACGGCGACGAGCCCCGCATCGGGGCGAAGGGGTGACAGACGGCTCGGCCGGTGGCGGTATCCGCCTCGGTGACCGTCAGCGGCTCAACTGGCTGCGCCTGATCCGCACCGACAATGTCGGGCCGGCGACCTTTCGCGATCTCGTCAACCGGTTCGGCTCGGCCGAGGCCGCCATCGAGATCCTGCCGCAACTCGCGATCAGCGGCGGCGCATTGCGTCCCGTCCGCATCCCCTCCGTCGCCGAGGCCGAAGCCGAAATGGCGCTGGCCGCCAAATGCGGCGCGCGCTTCGTCGCCATCGGCGAGCCCGGCTATCCGCCCATGCTGCGCAAGGTCGACAATCCGCCGCCGTTGATCGCGGTCAAGGGCAGCGCCGCCATATTCGAACTGCCGCCCGTCGCCATCGTCGGCGCGCGCAACGCCTCGCTGGCCGGCATCCGCATGGCGCGCGCGCTCGCCGCGGAACTCGGCCGCGAGGGCTACGCGATCGTCTCGGGGCTGGCGCGCGGCATCGACACGGCGGCGCATGAAGGCAGACTGGCTACCGGCACGATCGCCGTGCTTGCGGGCGGCCTCGACTGCCCCTACCCCGCCGAAAACGTCGGGCTCTTGGAAGCCCTGACCGAGGGCGCCGGCGCGGCGGTCTCCGAAATGCCGTTCGGCTGGGAACCCCGGGCGCGCGACTTCCCCCGCCGCAACCGGATCATCGCCGGCCTGTCGCTCGGGCTCGTCGTCGTCGAGGCGGCGAACCGCTCCGGCTCGCTGATCAGCGCGCGCCTGGCCGGCGAACTCGGCCGCCTGGTCTTCGCGGTGCCGGGTTCGCCGCTCGACCCGCGCGCCGCCGGCACCAACGGCCTGCTCAAGGACGGCGCCATCCTGGTCACCGAGGCCGCCGACGTGCGCGACGCGATCGCGCCGCTGATCGGGAGGCTTCCGGCAACGCCTGACGATCTCGACGAGCCGCCGGATTTCTCGGCCACGCCGCCGCCGGGCGACAGCGACCGCGAACGCGTCATCGAGGCGCTCGGCCCGGTGCCGACCGGCATCGACGAGATCATCCGCCACACCGGCCTGCACCCGGCCCAGGTGTTCATGATCCTGCTCGAACTCGACCTTGCCGGCCGGCTGGAGCGCCACCCGGGGGCCATGGTCTCGCTTCTGTATTCGGATTGAACGTCAGGACCTGTCGCCGGCGCCGCTCCGCGGCCGCGACGGACGCACAGCGCGCGCCGCGTCATGCGCCTCGATGCGCGCCATCTCGATCAGATAGGCAAGCATCTCACACCCTTCCGCCGTCGCCATGTCGCGCAACTGCCCGAGCATCTGCTGGACGAAATCCAGCGTCTCGCCGCGGGCCCCTTCGCGCTTCGCCCTGGACATGCTCCCCACTCCGACGCCTGTCCGTGTCGCATGGCTCCGGACACGCCGCGCCTGGCTTCCGGTGCTTGAATTCTGCAACTATCGATAGAATCTCAAACTAGCAGCTTTCGTTAAAATTGCAACCTGGGCGATTGCCCGCCCGCGCCGCTGGCGCGGCCGTCGCGCCGCCAAAATGTGGGTGGCCACTTGACCGCGGTGCAAAGCGCGGCCATTTGACGGGCGATACTGCAGGTCATCGCGGCGCACGAGGGTTTTTCCGGCGCTTGAAGGGTACCGGACATCGCATGGACGTCGTCGTCGTCGAATCGCCCGCAAAGGCGAAGACAATCAACAAATACCTCGGCAAGAACTATACGGTTCTGGCCTCGTTCGGACATGTCCGCGATCTTCCGCCGAAGGACGGCTCGGTGCGTCCGGACGAGGATTTCGCCATGTCCTGGGCGGTTGATTCGGCCTCGGCCAAGCGGCTTTCCGACATCTCCAATGCATTGAAGACGGCCGACCGCCTCATTCTCGCGACCGATCCGGACCGCGAGGGCGAGGCGATCTCGTGGCACGTGCTCGAAGTATTGCGCGCCAAACGTGTATTGAAGGACAAGCCGGTCAGCCGGGTCGTGTTCAACGCGATCACCAAGCAGTCGGTGCTCGACGCCATGGCCAATCCGCGCGAGATCGACGGACCGCTGGTCGACGCCTATCTCGCCCGCCGCGCGCTCGACTATCTCGTCGGCTTCACGCTGTCGCCGGTGCTGTGGCGCAAGCTTCCGGGCGCCCGCTCGGCCGGCCGCGTGCAGTCCGTGGCGCTGCGCCTCGTCTGCGACCGCGAACTCGAGATCGAGCGCTTCATCCGGGAGGAATACTGGAACATCGCCGCCCTCCTCGGCACGCCGCGCAGCGACAGCTTCGAGGCCAAGCTGACCGGCTATGACGGCAGGAAGCTGCAGAAGCTCGACATCAAGAATGGCGAGCAGGCCGCCGAGATCAAGGCGATGCTCGAAGGCGCGACCTTCAAGGCAATCACCGTCGAGGCGAAGCCCGCACGGCGCAATCCCGGCCCGCCCTTCACCACGTCGACGCTGCAGCAGGCGGCCTCCTCGCGCTACGGCTTCTCCGCCTCGCGCACCATGCAGGTCGCGCAGCGCCTCTATGAAGGCGTCGATGTCGGCGGCGAGACCGTCGGTCTCATCACCTATATGCGAACCGACGGCGTGCAGATGGCGCCGGAGGCGGTGGCCGCCGCGCGCGACGCCATCGTCAAGGAATTCGGCGACAAATACCTGCCCGCGACGCCGCGCATCTACACGACCAAGGCCAAGAACGCCCAGGAGGCGCACGAGGCGATCCGCCCGACGGATTTCTTCAAGACGCCGGCGGCCGTCCGCGCGCAGCTCGATGCCGACCAGGCCAAGCTCTACGAGATGATCTGGAAACGCGCCATCGCCAGCCAGATGCAGCCGGCCGAGATGGAGCGCACGACGGCCGAGATCGAGGCGCGCAACGGCGCCCGCACGGCGAATCTGCGCGCCGTCGGCTCGGTGACGCGCTTCGACGGCTTCCTCGCCGCCTATGTCGACCCGAAGGACGAGGACAGCGAGGACGAGGAGAACCGCCGCCTGCCGGAAATCCGCGCCGGTGAGGATCTTTCCCGCCAGAAGATCACCGCCGAGCAGCACTCGACCGAGCCGCCGCCGCGCTATTCGGAAGCCTCGCTGATCAAGAAGCTGGAGGAGCTCGGCATCGGCCGCCCCTCCACCTATGCCTCGACGCTGAAGACGCTGGAGGACCGCGAATATGTCACCGTCGAGAATCGCCGGCTGACGCCGCATTCCAAGGGCCGCCTCGTCACGGCGTTCCTGGAAAGCTTCTTCGCAAAATATGTCGAATACGACTTCACCGCCTCGCTCGAGGAGAAGCTCGACGAGATTTCCGACGGCAAGCTGCAGTGGAAGGACGTGCTGCGCGATTTCTGGACGGATTTTTCCGGCGCCATCGAAGGCATCAAGGATCTGCGCGTCACCGAGGTTCTCGACGCGCTGAACGAGCAGCTGGCGCCGCTGGTCTTCCCCGCGCGCGACGACGGCTCAAATCCGCGAATCTGCCCCAAATGCGGCACCGGCAACCTGTCCCTGAAACTCGGCAAATACGGCGCCTTCGTCGGCTGCTCCAACTATCCGGACTGCGGCTTCACCCGCCAGCTGGGCGAGCCGCTGAACGGCAATGGCGAGGCCGTCGCCGGCGATTCCGGCGACAAGGTCTTGGGCAAGGACCCGTACACCGCCGAGGAGATCACGCTGAAGAGCGGTCGCTTCGGGCCCTATGTCCAGCGCGGCGAGGGCAAGGAAGCAAAGCGCTCCAGCCTGCCCAAGGGCTGGACGGTGGAGAGCATGGACCACGAGAAGGCGCTGGCGCTGCTGGCCCTGCCGCGCAATGTCGGCCAGCACCCGGAATCGTCGAAGATGATCTCGGCGGGCCTCGGACGCTACGGCCCGTTCCTGCTGCATGACGGCACCTACGCCAATCTCGAATCGATCGAGGACGTCTTCACGGTCGGCCTGAACCGCGCCGTCTCGCTGATCGCCGAGAAGATCGCCAAGGGTCCGGGCCGTCGTGGCGGCACGCCGGCGGCGCTGAAGGATCTGGGCGAGCATCCGGACGGCGGCGGCAATGTCACCGTGCGCGACGGCAAATACGGCGCCTACGTGAATTTCGGCAAGATCAACGCGACGATCCCGAAGGGCAAGGACCCGGCCTCCATCACCATGGACGAGGCTCTCGCGCTGATCGTCGCCCGCGAGGCGGCCGGCGGCGGCAAGGGCAAGACGTCGGCGCGCTAGGCGGAGCCCAAGGCGGCATCGAAGAAGGCTGCCGCCATGTAGACGCCCGCCTCCAAGAAGAGGACGGCCAAGAAGCCTGCCGCGGCCAGGAAG
>JAUYMV010000215.1 GCA_030698645.1 Mesorhizobium sp. | reverse complement strand
ACAGCAGTAGCAGACGAATCAAACACCAGTTTGGCAGGGAGGCGCAGGACACTATACCCTTCCTGCTTCATGTATTCGTCACGAATCTGGTCGTACTCCACAGCCTCTACTGCTGTGTGATAGGCTGCTCCATCAATCTCTACAACCAATCTATCGTTGATGACGAAGTCAGCTCTGTATCGCCCTATTGAGACCTGCATATCTAGGCTGATAGTCGAATTTTTCAAAAGGCCGCCGTCCGGACGCAGAGCGAGAGATGAGATGATCGCTGTCAGGAATGCAGTTTCCGCAGGGGATTCGCAGAAGGCCATGAAGTAGGTCTTCCATTCTGGATCCGCTGCAGTCGCGGTCCAGCGGCGATCATAAACCGTAGGAGGGGATGGCTTCTTCTCCTCAGTGAGATCGCTATAGATAGTCCAACCCAGCCACGCGACCACAATGTAGAAGAATGGAATAGCCAAACCGATGAGGCTCAGCAGGACCATGATAATCACACGGTTCCTGATCGTTTTTCGGAGAGTTATCGCGTTGGGATGCGCCATCCGTGCCCTCATGCGCCTTTAGATCGAAGTCAATGCGAGCGCATAATGTATGCGAGTGTTCCAGCAAACACCGCTCCTGCCACTACCACGCTTGCCAGCAGAGAAAGAACTATACCGAACTTCTCCTTCAGGCCGTAATAAGTAATGATCGCAGCAAGGGTGGGAAGTATTCCCACTGTCTTTACTAGCACCAACGCAGTGATACTAGGGATAATCCAGCCGAATGCGCCACCAGATTTCTTTGTGGTATCGGTTGTTGAACTAGTATTATGATCCACGGTGCCCCTCTAAATGCTGCAGTTGCTGAGCAGCCTTCTCTGGCAACCTGCGCGGTCGCCACCTCTCATTGAAGCCTTAGGCCGGACAAATAGCAAATGTGCTAGACGAAGAGGTTCACTTCCATTTGTCGGGAAGGACAATCGTGGACATCATGGATACAAAAAGGTTGCGGAAATTCTGAAATGTAACGTCAACATCAGGACCGGAATCTTCTGCGTCTGCAACGGAATAGCTTATATTTATCCAAGTTCCGGCGTGAAAAAAGTGGAGGGAAAGGTTGCGCATCATCATGCTTCGCCCACCAACTGATCGCACTGTCGTGAATTCGAGCAGCGCCGCTGGCTCCCCATTCACTTCAGTCTTCTGGAAACTTATCGAATTAGAGAGCCTCGGCAGAAAAAAGCTAGGGTCTTCCCATAGAAACTCTTCTGCCTCAGCTCGAGAGATGTTTTCATGTCCAGGTATTTTCTTTGTCCAAATTTGTGCCATTTGAAGGCCAACGCCGTTTTCACTAACAAACATTTGAACAATATTGGGGAATTCTGATTCCTTGGATTTCCAGCTCGCAGGATAGCGCATCACCAGATTCACTCCCTTGGACTTAGGATGTCCATCGGTTGAGAATCTCACAGTTTCAACAAGGTCGGCCTGAGCAGGGCGATAAACACGGGCTGAAGCTTGATGGATGCCCACCGACACAAGTGCTACAACTGATATAATCAGGATAAGAAAATCGGTCGCTCTGAATCGTCTTGAACTCGTCACTGTGTTCTCCCTGTCCGGCGTAATTGATATAGATTAGCGCCGGAAAGTCGCCTCATAAATCCTAGAATGCTCCGCTGTAGCCACCGGCGCTACCGAATTGGATAAACGATGTCGGCGATCATAGGGATTACGGCCGTTTACCTCCTGTTAACCCCAGGATAAGAAGCGCGATCGACTCCTGCGAAGTGATCCATTAAGGGCTCCGTTCATGTTCAGGCGGATACGCATACGGCGCTGATAACGACGGCCTTCCAAGGCCGCCGCATCGCCATGCGTATCGCCGACCGCCGCTTCAGGAGCCTGAACATGAACATCCACGCCAGTCATGCCCGCACACCCCGCCTGACCCCGAAGATCCTCGAGGCTCGGAAGCCGTCGAAACCCGTCAATTTTGACGGCGATGCCGGGGCACGGAGGTCTGAAATACCAGCAGGGCCAGCACTTCCTCCTGTCGCCCGACTGCCGCGACCTGACCATCAACGAGTTGGTCAAGATCGACGAGCGGGAGGCCTACGCGACCTTCTGCCAGTTCCGCTGGCCTGAGACACAAGGCAGGCCTGTCTGCCCGCATTGCGGCACTCTCCGCTGCTACGCGGTGCGGGATCGCAAGTTCAAGTGTCGCGACTGCCGCCGCGAGTTCTCCGTCACCTCCGGCACCGTGTTCGCCTTCCACAAGCTGAGCTTCTGGAAGATGCTGACGGCGATCTGGATGTCCGTGAACGCCCTCAAAGGCAAGGCGGCCCTGCACCTCTCTCGCGAACTCGGTGTCCAATACAAGACCGCATGGGTGCTGTCCTTGAAGATCAAGGAGGCGCTTGGCCTCCGCCGCGTCGACATGGAGCTCGCTGGCGAGGTCCAGATGGACGGCAAATACGCAGGCGGCCACATCAAGCAGAAGAACAAGGCCGAAGACCGGATCGATCGCCGCCTGAAGAAGCACCAGAACATGAAGCGGATGTGCGTGCTCGCCCTGCGCGAGAAGAACGGCAGCGGGTTCGAGCGGACCTTCACGCGCATCGTGCGCGAGGAACAGGGCGACGCTGCCTGGGCGACCGTGCGCGACCATGTCAGCCGGGACGCTACGGTCATCACCGACGAGCACTCCAGCTATGGCGATCTGGTCGGCCTCAACGAGCACAGGCACGTCAACCACTCGGAGATGTATGAGACTGAGGACGGGACCAACACCAACCACGTCGAGAGCTTCTTCTCGCGCATCCAGCGGGCCTATGTCGGCATCCACCACCGCTTCTCGCTGAAGTATTTCGACTGGTACGTCGCCGATCTCGCATGGCGCGAGGATCATCGCAGGAAGAGCAACGGGCAGCTCACCGCGCTGGTCCTGCTAGCCGTGATGGGGAACCCGACCTCGAGGAACTTCTGCGGTTACTGGCAGGGCAATAGCCCGCCTGACCCGAACTTCAAGGACTTCGACCAGCCGTTCACGCCGATCTGAGCCCTCAAGCGGCAATCTCCCATTGCCTGCGGTGGCCGTCCAGGAATCCTGCATGGCGGACGCGTCCGGCCTTCTGTAGGCCATCCAGGACCGACGAGAGGCGGTTGCCGATGCTCGTGACGCGTGGGTCGTCCTCAGGCAGCCCGTGCCTCGTCGCGAACTCCCGCGCGCATTCGGCGGTCGACAGCGGGCGCCTGGCGCTCCGCAGGATTTCGAGCGTCATCTGGCGCTTGTTGGTCTTGCCGATGATCCTGTCGAGATCCTTGGCGCTATCGGCCTTCGGCAGACGGCCACGGCGCTTCTGAGGCTGCTCGGGCTTCCATTCCGGCTCGTAGATCGCGATCACCGTATCGACGGCCGCAATCTGCGCCTGCAGGTCGGCCAGTTCCGCCGTCAGGTCGCGGACTCTTCCCGCCATCTCGTCCCGCTTCGCCTTCAACTCGTCTGAAACGCCCATCTCGCAAATCCCTGAAACCAAGGCTTCAGGGATACCAGATCAGGCTTTAAGGTTCTGGTGGCGGTTGCTACCTAATGGCGCACAAATCCGCCTGTTCGCGGCGTCTCGCGAACGGCCTGTCGGCGGCGAAGAGCATCCCTCGGGACGCTCGGCTGGCAGGACAGTCTTGAGTCTGCGCCCTGGCTCCCGCAGCGTCAACCGCAAAACGCCCCGGTGAAAAAAACGTGATCGCGGCGAGGCTCCTGACAGCACCTTGTCAGGAGCATCGTTCGCCGTCTGTTCTTTCCGCTTGCCCCGTTCCCGCCACGCGGCTAATGCTGCGGCGTCGCGGGCGCGCTCCCGGCCCTCGAAATCGCGGCGAGTTGACTTACATAGGGGGTTGGCCGGTCACCCTGCCATCCCGAAACATCCCGATACGAGGCGGCGGACCGGCATGGCCGACCAGAAGTTCATTTCCGTGCGCGGCGCGCGCGAGCACAATCTTAAAAACATCGATCTCGACATCCCGCGCGACAGCCTGACCGTGATGACCGGCCTGTCCGGCTCGGGAAAATCCTCGCTCGCCTTCGACACGATCTATGCCGAGGGGCAGCGGCGCTATGTCGAGAGCCTGTCGGCTTATGCGCGGCAATTCCTGGAGATGATGCAGAAGCCGGACGTCGACCAGATCGACGGCCTGTCGCCCGCCATCTCGATCGAGCAGAAGACGACCAGCCGCAATCCGCGCTCGACGGTCGGCACCGTCACCGAGATCTACGACTATATGCGCCTGCTATTTGCGCGCGTCGGCGTGCCCTATTCGCCGGCGACCGGCCTGCCGATCGAGAGCCAGACGGTCAGCCAGATGGTCGACCGCGTGCTGGCGCTGGAGGAAGGCACCCGCCTCTTCATCCTCGCCCCCATCGTGCGCGGCCGGAAGGGCGAGTACCGGAAGGAAA
>JAUYMV010000209.1 GCA_030698645.1 Mesorhizobium sp. | reverse complement strand
TGCCACGCGTCGCGCCCGGACGCCTTGACCTGTATCATTTTCTAAGCTCATCGCGCGCTTCGCATCCGCTAGCTGGCGCGTCCATCGCGGCAAGCCGAACGGTCATACGGTTACGGCGCGCGCCGGAAGCGCCGCTAGCGGAGAACATTTGATCCAGATCAGCGACGCCACGCCGCGACGCGTCCTATATAAGGCAATGCTGTGGCGGCTGTAGGTGTCACTGCCCGATGCCGGCAATCGCATCGGCGGCAATGCCTGCGCAAACGCGGCCCTGACAGACCAGACGGAGGTTCCCTTGAGCTATCACTTCAGCAAGACGATCGAGATGCCGATGGATCGGGCGATCGAACATGTCACTTCGGCCCTCGCGGCCAAGGGGTTTGGCGTGCTCACGACCATCGACGTCAGCGCCACCCTCAAGAAGAAGCTGGATGTGGACTTCAGGCCGTATGTGATCCTCGGCGCCTGCAATCCGACCTTTGCCTACAAGGCGTTGCAGAGCGAGGACAAGATCGGCACGATGCTGCCATGCAATGTGATCGTGCAACAGATCGACGCCGGGCGTGTCGAGGTCTCCGCGGTGGATCCGATTTCATCCATGCAGGCGGTCGACAATCCGGGCCTTGCGCCGATCGCAGGCGAGGTTCGCGAACTCCTCAGGCAGGTCGTGGACGGACTTTGACGCCGCAGGCTCGATCCGACGGCTCGGCGGGCGAGACCGGGATAGGGACGGGTTCGCACGGGGAATCGGGCATCCTCGTGCTGCCGACCGATCCGGCTTCGAGGTAGGGGCGTGGAGAAGCCGGCCATGGCACCCCCCGGAGGCCGCATCGGAACCTACGGCCTCGCCGCGGCGGGCATAGCCGGAGTCGCCATCTGCTTCCTGCTGGCTTGGCCGTTTCTCGGCGCCATCACCTGGGCGCTCGCCCTGGCGATTCTCTTTTCCCCCGTCCATGCCAGGATCGAGAAAAAGCTGCGGCATCCCGGCCTCTCGGCGCTGATATCCGTCACGATCCTGGCCGTCCTCGTCGTGGTTCCAGCCGCGTTCGTGGTCGAGCGGCTGATACGCGAGGCCGCCGCCGGGGCGGTCGCCATTCAGGCGCGCGTCGCGGCGGGCGAACTGCAGCGCCTGCTGGAGGCCTACCCCAGCCTCGCGCCGATCGGCGCGTGGATCGATCGGAATCTCAACCTGCCTTCGATGATGGCGACCGTCACGGCCTGGCTCAGCAATGTCGGCGCGACGTTCGTGCGCGGCTCCGTCCTGCAGGTGGCCGAGGTCGCGCTGACCTTCTACCTGCTGTTCTACTTTCTTCGCGACCGCCATGCCGCGAAGGACACGTTCCGGGCGTGGCTTCCGTTCACCCGGCCGGAAGCGGAACAGGTCTTCCACCGCGTGTTCGATACCGTGCACGCCACCGTCTATGGCACGTTGGCCGTCGCCGCGGTCCAGGGGATCCTCGGCGGACTCATGTTCTGGATACTCGGTCTGCCGACCCCGCTTCTCTGGGGTCTGGTGATGGGCCTGCTCTCCGTCGTCCCGGTGCTTGGCGCCTTCGTCGTCTGGATACCGGCTGCCATTCTGCTGGCACTCGACGGCAGTTGGGCAAAGGCCCTGATCCTGGCAATCTGGGGCGCCGGCGTCGTTGGCGGCATCGACAATCTGCTGCGGCCGATGTTCGTCGGCAGCCGATTGCGGCTGCATACGCTGCCGGCATTCATCTCGATGATCGGCGGGCTTTTGCTGTTCGGGGCTTCGGGCTTCATCCTCGGCCCCCTGGCGGTCACGGTGACGATGCTGATCGTGGGTATCCTGGCGGTCCGCGTCAACGAAAGCGCCGTTCGCGAGCGCGACGAGGCCTACCCCCGGGTGACGTAGACATTTCGCCCGGCCGCGTCGCGCGCTTCGTCGACGATGCCCTGGTGCACCAGGTAATTGACATGCGCCAGCGTCTCGCCGAGCGCAAAGCCGATGTTTTCCGGCCCCTCGATATGCGGGAACATCGCCTTCGAAAGGTCGAGCCCGTTGCTCGGACGGCGCAGGAAGCCGGCCGTCGCGTCGAGGCGCCTGTCGTGGTGCTGGCGCAGTCCGGCGACGCGCTGGTGGATGCCGCGATAGGGCATGCCATGCGACGGCAACACCAGCGTCCCGGCGGGTATGCCGTCGAACTGCGGAAACGAGGCCAGGTAGTCGGCCAGCGGATCGGCCTTGGGCGCCATTTCGTAGACCGCGATGACCGGCGAGATCTTCGGCAGCAGATGGTCGCCGGCGATCAGGATGCCGTCGGCCGGGCAGTAGAACGAGGCGTGCTCGAAGGCATGTCCGCGCGTCACCATGACGATCCAGTCGCGCCCGCCGAGCCGCACGATCTCGCCGTCGCGGATCTCGCGGATGGCGCCGGGAAGCGCCGACGACAGGTCGATGAAGCGTTGCCGGCCCTTGACCATGCGCTCGGCGACCGCCTCCTCGAAGCCATGGCTGACCAGGAAGCGGTGGTGCGTCTCGTTGGCGCCCGAGAAATCTCGTGTGTGGCTGACGCGCGCCCACATCCATTCGCCGAACGTGCCCATGAACTCGGCATCGAAGCGCTCGACCATCCAGCCGGTCAGGCCGATGTGGTCGACATGGCCATGCGTGGCGATGACGCGGACGACCGGCTTGCCGCGCATCGGTCCCGCGAGCAGTTGCGCCCATGCCGCATGGATGGCCGGCGTCGCGCAGCCGGTGTCGATGACGGTCCAGCCGTCGTCCTCCTCGAGCAGCCAGACATTGACGTGGTTGAGGCGGAACGGCAGCGGCAGCCGCGCCCACAGAAGGCCGGGCGCGACCTCGGTCACCACGCCCGGCGGCGGCGCGTCGGCGTAGGGAAACTCCAGCTGGTCGATCGTCGATATCATGCGGTCAGCGCCGATCCGTCAGGTCGTGTTGCGGGGCATCAGGATCCAGGCGTCGAGATCGAGCACGATCGAGGCATCGGCCTCGCCGGATGGCGATGGGGTCGGAAACGACGAACAGCGGACGTTCCTCGTGGCGATCGTGCGGATGCGCAAGGCGCCGACATCGCCGCGGCCGGCGATCGCGTGCCTGTCCAGAACCTCGGACCAGCAGTAGATGGTGTCGCCCGCGGCGGTCGGATTGACGTGCCGGCCGCCATTGATCGCCGCGACGAAGACGCCGTTGGCGAGCCCGTTGAACGACAGCGCGCGCGCCAGGCTCATCACGTGCCCGCCATAGACGATGCGCCGGCCGAAGCGCGATCCGGCCTGCAGGACGGCGTCGAAATGCCCCTTGGCGGTGTTCTGGTAGAGCCGCGCCGCGATCTGGTGCTCGGCTTCCTCGATGGTCATGCCGTCGATATGGTCGATCTTCTCGCCGATCTCGTAGTCGTCGAAGAAAAAGCGGCTGCCGCCGAGCGCTGCGTCATAGCCGGCGAAATCGAGGTTCAGGGGGATGTGCAGACTGTCGGCGGACACGAAAGGCGCGGTGTCCGGCACCGTCGCCTTCGGCGCGGCGGTGGACGGATCGCGCTTGTTGACCATCACCCAGCGCACGAAGGACAGCACCGTCTCGCCATGCTGGTTGGCGCCGGTGGAGCGGACATAGACGATGCCGGTTTTGCCGTTGGCGTTCTCGCGCAGGCCGATGACCGTCGAGCGCGCCGTCAGGCTGTCGCCCGGCCACACCGAAGCGAGGAAGCGGCACTCGGCATAGCCGAGATTGGCGACCGCGTTGAGCGAGACGTCGGGAACCGTCTTGCCGAAGACGATGTGGAAGACCAGCAGATTGTCGATCGGCGCGCGCGGCAGGCCGCAGTCCTGCGCGAAGGCATCCGACGACTGCATGGCGAAGCGCATGCCGTAGAGCGCGCCGTAGAGCGACACGTCGCCGGTCGTCACCGTGCGGGGCACGGCATGCACCAGCTCCTGGCCGATGGCGAAATCCTCGAAGAAATTGCCCGCCGACGCCTTGGCCATGCCGCGCTCCCTCCCCGCCACGCTCACAATCCGGCCGACGGCTTCATACCGGCCAGTTCCGCCAGATCGATGACGCGCTGGACGAGTCGCACCGTCGCGACATCGATCATGGCGCCGTCGACCTGGATGGCGCCCAGGCCCTCGGCCTGCGCCGCGCGGTAGGCGGCGACCGACTTGTAGGCGCGGTCGACCTCGTCCTGCGTCGGGCTGAACACGTCCTGGGCGATCGCCACCTGGCTCGGATGGATCGCCCATTTGCCGACGGCGCCAAGCTGCTTTGCGCGGCGGCATTCGGTGCGGAAATAATCGCCGTCGCGGAAATTGACGAACGGCCCGTCGACGGGATCGAGCCCGAAGCTGCGCGCGGCGACGATCATCTTGTAGCGCGCATAGTGCCAGATGTCGCCCGGATAGCCGCTGTCGCCGGCGATCGCCCGCGGGTCGATGCCCTGCGAGGCGGAGTAGTCGCCCATGCCGAAAACCAGCGCCTCGAGCCGCTCGGACGCGCCGGCGATCTCCTCGACGCGCATCATGCCTTCGGCCTCCTCGATCAGCACCTCGATGCCGATCTTGCGCGTCAGGCCGAGCTTGCCTTCGATCTGGCTGAGCAGCCGGTCGACGAAGCGCACGTCGCAGGCCGATTTCACCTTGGGCACCAGGATGGTGTCGAGATTGGCGCCCGCCCCCTCGACCACCGAGATGATGTCCTCATAGGCATAGTGCGTGTCGAGGTCGTTGATGCGCACGCAGCGGATCGTCTTGCCCCACGCATGCGTATTGAGCGCCTCGACGATCAGCGCGCGCGCCGGCACCTTGGCGGCGGGCGCGACGGCGTCCTCGAGGTCGAGGAAGACATGATCGACGCCGAGCGTCGCGGCCTTGGCCATCATCTTCGGATTGCTGCCCGGAACCGCCAATTGGCAGCGGCGCAGTCTCTTCGGTCTGGCGATCGACATGGCTCTCTCCCTTGGCGCCGGAGAACCGGCCGCCCGATGCGTCACGAAGCTGTTATCCGGTTTGTGGCCAATCCGGCAAACGCCCTTTGACGCGCGTCAAACTCTTCCCTATAATCTAACTATCGTTAGAATTCCTGCGCGTAAAGCCCAATTCGGGCTGGTCGCGGGATTTGACGACGCTGGGAGGCAATCGATGGCGCTGGTCGAAGTGGAGTTTCCGCAGCCGCATGTTGCGCTTGTGCGGCTGAACCGGCCCGAGGCGCGCAACGCGCTGAGCACCGAACTCCGCGAGGAACTGCGTGCCCATTTCGCCGCGTTGAGCGACAACGCGGACATCCGCGCCATCGTGCTGACCGGCAACGACAAGGCGTTCGCGGCCGGCGCCGACATCAAGGCGATGGCGGCGATGACGCCCGGCCAGATGAAGGCGCGCGGCGACGAGCGCAACTGGGCGGCGCTACGCAACTGTCCGAAGCCGATCGTCGCCGCCGTCAACGGCTATGCGCTCGGCGGCGGCTGCGAACTGGCGATGCACGCCGACATCATCGTCGCGGGACACGGCGCGACGTTCGGTCAGCCGGAGGTCAAGCTCGGCATCATGCCCGGCGCCGGAGGCACGCAGCGCCTGGCGCGCGCGGTCGGCAAATACCGCGCCATGCTGATGCTCCTGACCGGCATGCCGATCAGCGCCGATGAAGCCTTCGCGGCTGGTCTGGTCAGCAAGGTCGTGGCCGACGAGGACGTCGTGACGGAAGCCCTCGCGGTCGCCGTTTCGATCGCCGCGATGCCGCCTCTCGCGGTCGCCGAAATCAAGCAGGTACTGCTCGCGGGGCTCGACGCACCGCTCGACGTAGCCCTCATGCTGGAGCGCCGGGCCGCCTATTTGCTGTTCGATTCGAATGACAAGCGCGAGGCGATGCAGGCCTTTGTGGACAAGAGAAAGCCATTGTTTTCCGGCACTTAATGCAATGCTCCACGAATCGCGCAAAGGGTGATGACAAACTTTCGAACAAGTGTTAGAGTTTTTGAATACCCCGGGCGGAGGAACGTCGACACGGGGTGCGGGAGGTACTCGGATGACACGAACAGGTTGCCTGTCGGGCAAGCGCGCGCCCACCGCCAAGCGGTGTAGCTGAGCATGCTGCTCGTCGACGACATTCAGCTGGCCTTCGGCGGCGTCAAGGCGCTGAGCGGCGTGAGCGTGCATGCGAAGGCCGGCGAGATCACCGCGGTGATCGGGCCGAACGGCGCCGGCAAGACAAGCCTGTTCAATGTCGTTTCCGGTTTCTACAAGCCGCAGCAGGGCAAGGTGACTCTCGACGGCGAGGACATCTCGGCGCTCCGGCCGCATGAGCGCGCCTATCGCGGGATGTCGCGCACCTTCCAGAACATCGCGCTCTTCCACGGCATGAGCGTGCTCGACAACATCAAGCTCGGCGCCCACACCAACCTGACGAGCGGCATCCTGTCTGCCGGCTTCCGCCTGGCGCGGACGCGCAACGAGGAAGCCGCCCTCGAGCGCTACATACGGCAGGACATCATCGGCCTGCTCGAACTCGATCACGTGCAGCACCATCATGTCGAGGACCTGTCCTATGGCCTGCAGAAGCGCGTCGAACTTGCGCGCGCGCTCGTCATGAAGCCGAAGATCCTGCTGCTCGACGAACCGGTCGCCGGCATGAACCGCGAAGAGAAGCGCGAGATGAGCCGCTTCGTGGTCGACGTCCGCAAGAACTGGAAGACCACCGTACTGCTCATCGAGCACGATATGGGCATGGTCATGGGGATTTCCGACCACATCGTCGTGCTGTCCTTCGGCAAGCCGATCGCGTCGGGAACGCCCGATGAGGTCCGCGCCAACCCCGACGTCATCAAGGCCTATCTCGGCACCGGCGACGAACCCGTCGCCGAGCGCGAAGCCGCAGTTTAGGAGCGCGCCATGAACCCGGCACGACTGTTCCTCGAATATTCCGCCGTCGGCATCGCATCGGGCGGCATCTACGCCCTGATCGCGCTCGGCATCGTCGTCATCTTCAAGTCGAGCAGGACCTTCAATTTCGCCATGGGTGAGATGATGATGCTGTCGGCCTATTTCTTCTATACCGCCGCGGTCACCTTCTCGCTTGGCCTGTTCATGGGCGTCGTCGTGGCGCTCGTCGGCTCGATTGTGATCGCGCTCTTGATCGAGCGCGTGGCGCTGCGCCCGATGATGGGCCGCCCCTTC
>JAUYMV010000194.1 GCA_030698645.1 Mesorhizobium sp. | reverse complement strand
GATCCGTGTCAAGGATCGCAGCGTCAAGACATCTAGTCTTTCGCCATCGTCTTGCGGAGGCAGCGCTTATGATCGTCGAAGACCAGGCTGCCACAGTCGGCCTTCTGATTAATCCCGCTACCCATGGTGACGTCGGACCGGTCGAGACAATCGAAACGCATATATCGCGCGTCTTTCTTGTGGGGGACCGTGCCTACAAGATGAAACGCGCGGTGAAGCTGCCCTATGTCGATTTCTCGACGCCGGAGTTGCGCCTCGCCGCATGCCGACGCGAGGTCGAGTTGAATTCGCTGACCGCGCCTGGCCTCTATCTCGGGGTCCGGCGCGTCACGCTGGCACCCGGTGGCGAACTCTTCTTCGATGGAGCAGGTCCGCTCGTTGACGCGCTGGTCGCAATGACGCGCTTCCCGCAATCCAGCCTGCTCGACGCGATGGCGCTCGCCGGCGGACTGACGCCAGACTTGATGACGGATGTCGCCCGCATGATCGCGGATTTCCATCGCGCTGCCCCACCTGTGAATGCAGGCGGCGGCGCGGCGAACTTGGCCGGTGTGCTCGACATCAATGCCGCCGGCTTTGCCACCAGCCAGGTTTTCGCGGTGGTCGAGACTGCCAGCTTCGACGCGGCGTTCCGCGCGGCCCTCGCCCGTCACGCCGCTTTGCTCGATCGGCGCGCTTCCGCGGGCAAGATCCGCCTCTGCCACGGCGATCTGCACCTCCGCAACATCTGCCTGCTCGACGGCGCGCCGCGCCTCTTCGACTGCATCGAGTTCAACGACCAGATCGCCACGATAGACGTGCTGTACGACCTGGCCTTTCTGTTGATGGATCTCTGGCACCGGGGCTTCCCCGAATTGGCCAACCTGGTGGCGAACCGCTATTTCGACCAGTCCGATGACGAGGACGGTTTCGGGCTGCTGCCCTTCTTCATGGCTGTGCGCGCCGCGGTGCGGGCGCATGTCACTGCGACACAGGTCGCGGAGGGCAGCCGCGATCCCGAGCGGCTCGCCGCCGAGGCCAGATCCTATTTCGACCTCGCGCGCAGTCTGCTTCGTAAATTCCCGCCAAGGCTGATCGCCATTGGCGGCCTGAGCGGCTCCGGCAAAACGACGATTGCCGAAGCGCTTGCCGCCCATGTCGGCGCGCCGCCCGGCGCACGCATCATCGGAAGCGACAGAACTCGAAAGGCCATGCACGGGGTGACGCCCGAAACACGGCTCCCGGACAGCGCCTACCGCCCTGAAATGTCGGAAAGGGTCTATGCGGAAATGGCCCGGCGCGCCGGGCTCGTCCTTTCGGAGGGCGGATGCGTGATCGTGGACGCCGTCTTCGACCGCCCCGCCGACCGCGAGCGCATCGGACGGATTGCGCAGGACCGGCGCCTGCCGTTCCTGGGCATATGGCTGGACGCCGATCCCGACGTGCTGCGGCGGCGCGTCGCCGAGCGCAAAGGCGGTCCATCCGATGCCACCGTGGACGTTCTTTCGCGTCAACTCGAAAGGCGGCCCGGACAGACAGGCTGGCGCGAGATCGATGCGGCGCGCACGCCTGCCGCCATCGTCCCCGAGCTTCTTGAACGTTTCGGGACGAGCAGCGAACCCGCCCCGCCCCTCACCGGAACATGAGCACCGGCACCTTGCAGCGCCGCACCATTGCCTCGGTCGTAGAGCCGATGACGAGGCTGCGGATGCGCGAGTGGCC
>JAUYMV010000193.1 GCA_030698645.1 Mesorhizobium sp. | reverse complement strand
AAAAGGCGATCGGCACCATGTTGGCGATGCCGAGGCCGGCCGCCGCGAAGGCCGAGATCGCCAGCCAGCTGTCGCCTGCCAGACCCGCCACCAGCATGCCCGACGCGGCGACCAGACTGGAGACGCGCATGGTCGCCACCGCGCCGTAGCGGTTGCGGATGCCGTCGCCAAGGAAGCGCATCAGCGCCATCGTCGCGGAAAAGGCGGCGAAGGCGAAGCCGGCGGTGGCGATCGTCGCGCCGTGCTCCTGCGCCAGATAGAGGGCTGCCCAGTCGAGCACCGCGCCTTCGGGAATCATGGAGAACAGCGCGACGACGCCGACGAGATAGACCGTCGGGCTCCTCGACAGCGCGAACGGCTTCCTCTCCTGCGCTTGCGGACGCGCCTCGCCCGACATCGCGCGCATGGCGACGAGCACGACAGCGAAGGCCGCGGCGGTGACAATCGCGGCATGCGCCGTCGCGCCGAAGTTCTGGATCAGTATGCCGCCGACGCCGCCGCCGGCGAAGCCGCCGAGGCTCCAGAAGCCGTGCGACGACGACATGATGGCGCGGCCGAGCTGCCTTTCGATCGCCACCGCGTTGGCGTTCATGGCGACGTCCATGCCGCCGACGAGGCCGCCGAACAGCACCATGGCAAGCGCGGTGAAAGCAATGCCCGGAGCCGCGACGACGGCGAGCAGGCCGAACGAGGCGGCGAGCGCGAAGGCGATCGTCGTGCGGCGCGATCCCTGCCGGCCGATCAGATAGCCCGACCACGGCATGGCGACGAGCGCGCCCGCGCCGAAGCCGAGGATGAGCAGGCCGAGCGTGAATTCGGTGATCGCCAGCCGCGTCAGCAGAAGCGGTATCTGCGGCGCCCAGCTGCCGATCAGAAAGCCGTTGACGAGAAACATGGCCGCGACGGCCCAGCGGCCACGCTCCGCCGTGCGAGTGAGATTGGCTGCATCCATGTGGGCGATCCAGTTGATCGACTGAAATTAAATCGATTTAAGCTGCCGTCAATGCCGATGAAACGGCCGTTAGTTGGGCCAGTTGCCGGCAAGTGAATCGGGCGTGGATGCGGCTATTCCGGCTCATCCGAAAGCAGGTGCACGCCGATGAGACTTCACGGTATGCGGCAGCACCCTACCCGAACACCACCAGCAGGTCCTTGGCGTCGATCTGGTCGCCCGGTTTGACGAGCACCTCGGCAACGGTGCCGTCGCGTTCAGCGTGGAGGGCGGTTTCCATCTTCATCGCCTCGATGGAGGCGAGCACGTCGCCGGCCTTGACGGCCTGTCCGGCCGCAACGCTGACGCCGGAGATGACGCCCGGCATCGGCGCGCCGACATGCGCCTCGTTGCCGGGTTCGGCCTTGCGCCGCGCCTTGCCGTTGCCGGCGCCATGCGCGCGGTCCGGCACCTTGATGCGGCGCGGCTGGCCGTTCAGTTCGAAGAAGACGGTGACCATGCCCTTTTCGTCGGTTTCGCCGACGGCAAGGCAGCGGATGACCAGCGTCTTGCCCTTCTCGATGTCGACGAAGATCTCGTCCTCGGATTTCATGCCGTAGAAATAGACCGGGGTCGGCAGCACGCTGACCGGCCCGTACTCGTCCTGCGCGGCGGCGAAATCGGAAAACACCTTGGGATACATCAGGTAGGAGGCGAACTCGAACTCGTCGAGCTTGCGGCCGACCTTGTCCTCGGCGTCCTTGCGGCTGGCGGCGAGGTCGGCGTCTTTCAGCAGCGAACCCGGACGCACGGTGATCGGCTTGGCGCCTTTCAGGGCCTTCGCCTGGAGCGCCCGCGGCCAGCGGGACGGAGGCTGGCCGAGATCGCCGCGCAGCATGGAGACGACCGAGTCCGGGAAGGAGATGTCCTTGGCGGGATTTTCGACATCGGCGACCGTCAGGTCCTGGCTGATCATCATCAGCGCCATGTCGCCGACCACCTTCGAGGACGGCGTCACCTTGACGATGTCGCCGAACATCAGGTTGACGTCGTGATAGGCCTGCGCCACCTCGTGCCAGCGGGTCTCGAGGCCGAGCGAGCGCGCCTGTTCCTTGAGATTGGTGAACTGGCCGCCGGGCATCTCGTGCAGATAGACCTCCGAGGCCGGCCCCTTCAGGTCGCTCTCGAAGGCGGCGTACTGGTTGCGCACCGCCTCCCAGTAGAAGGACAGGCGGCGGATCCATTTGGCGTCGAGGCCGGGATCGCGCTCGGTGCCCTTCAGCGCCTCGACGATCGAGCCGAGGCAGGGCTGCGAGGTGTTGCCGGAAAGCGAGTCCATCGCCGCGTCGATGGCGTCGACGCCGGCGTCCACCGCCGCCAGCACGGTCGCCGCGGCGATGCCCGACGTGTCATGCGTGTGGAAATGGATCGGCAGGTCGGTCGCCTCGCGCAGCGCCTTGAACAGCACGCGCGCCGCCGCCGGCTTCAGCAGGCCCGCCATGTCCTTGACGGCGATGATGTGGGCGCCCGCCGCCTCCAGCTCCTTGGCGAGCGCGACGTAATATTTCAGGTCGTATTTGGCGCGCTCGGGGTCGAGGATGTCGCCCGTGTAGCAGATCGCCGCCTCGCAGAGCTTGTTCTCGTTGCGCACCGCGTCCATCGCGACGCGCATGTTGTCGACCCAGTTCAGGCAGTCGAAGACGCGGAACAGATCGATGCCGCCGGCGGCCGCCTGGGTCACGAAATGCCGCACGACATTGTCGGGATAGTTCGTGTAGCCGACGCCGTTGGCGCCGCGCAGCAGCATCTGCAGCAGGATGTTCGGCGCGTCCTTGCGGATCAGCGCCAGGCGCTCCCACGGGTCCTCGGTCAGGAAGCGCATCGACACGTCGAAGGTCGCACCACCCCAGCATTCGAGCGAGAGAAGCTGCGGCAGCGCGTGCGAATAGGCGCTGGCGACGCGCGCGATGTCGAAGGTGCGCATGCGGGTGGCGAGCAGCGACTGGTGGCCGTCGCGCATCGTCGTATCGGTGACCAGAACCTGCGTCTGCGCGCGCATCCAGGCGGCGAATTTTTCCGGCCCCATCTCGTCGAGAAGCTGCTTGGTGCCGGCGGGCGCGTCGGTCTTGAGATAGGGGACGACGGGAGCCGCCGCGTCGGCGTTCGGCTTCGGCCGGCCGCGCGCCTCGGGATGTCCGTTCACGGTGACGTCGGCCAGATAGTTGAGCAGTTTGGTGGCGCGGTCCTGGCGCTTGACCTGGGCAAACAGCTCCGGCGTGGTGTCGATGAACTTGGTCGTGTAGCTGTTGTCGCGGAAACTCGGATGGCCGATGATCGCTTCGAGGAAGGTCAGGTTGGTCGCCACGCCGCGGATACGGAATTCGCGCAGCGCGCGCTCCATGCGCGCGATCGCCTCCAGCGCCGTCGGCGCCCAGGCGGTGACCTTTTCCAGCAGCGGATCGTAGAAGCGCGTGATGACGGCGCCCGAATAGGCGGTGCCGCCGTCGAGCCTGATGCCGAAGCCGGTCGCGCCGCGATAGGCGGTGATGCGGCCATAGTCGGGAATGAAGTTCTGCTCGGGGTCTTCCGTGGTGATGCGGCATTGCAGCGCGTGGCCGTTCAGCCTGATATCCGCCTGCGCCGGGACGCCCGATTCCGGCGTGCCGATCGCCTCGCCTTCCAGGATATGGATCTGCGCCTTGACGATGTCGATGCCGGTGACCTGTTCGGTCACCGTGTGCTCAACCTGGATGCGCGGATTGACCTCGATGAAGTAGAATTTTCCCGTGTCGGCATCCATCAGGAACTCGACCGTCCCGGCGCCGACATAGGCGGTGGCGTCAGCGAGCTTCAGGGCGGAGGCGCAGAGCTCGTCGCGCGTCTCCTGCGACAGATACGGCGCCGGCGCGCGCTCGACGACCTTCTGGTTGCGGCGCTGGATCGAGCAGTCGCGCTCGAAG
>JAUYMV010000365.1 GCA_030698645.1 Mesorhizobium sp. | reverse complement strand
TCGTAGATGCGTCGGCGACGGTTCATCGGTTTTCTCTGTTCTGGAAGCCCGTGGGAAGCGGACCATCCGAATCGCGCGGCGCGATCATCCGCGACAGGGTTTTCAGCCGGTTCCTAACCTAATCGGCCCCTTTGCTCAATCGGCAAATGGGGCTCTTCAACCGGTTTGACCATGACTTCCGCGCCGCCGTGTCCGGATGCTCGTCTTGTTGCGGTCATGGTTGTGTCGATACCTGTTGAATTGCGGGGCGAGGCCCCATATTGAGACGCCAGCAGACGCCACTCGGGGAGCATAGCCATGAGCAGCATGAAAGATCGTCAGGACGGTTTCGAAAAGAAGTTCGCCCATGACGAGGAACTGAAGTTCAAGGCGACCGCGCGCCGCAACAAGCTGCTCGGGATCTGGGCGGCCGGGAAGCTCGGCAAGGCCGGCCCCGACGCTGATGCCTATGCCAAGGAAGTCGTCATTTCCGATTTCGAGGAAGCCGGCGACGACGACGTCTTCCGCAAGATCCGCGGCGATTTCGACGCCGCTGGCGTCAAGGAATCCGACCACCAGATTCGCCGCACGATGGATGAACTGATGGCGACCGCGGTCGACCAGATCACCAACGGCTGAACCGGCATCGGCACAGACCTCTGGACCAAACAAACCGCCCGCGGTCCGGGCGGTTTTTCTTTGCGCATCGGTGCGGTTTCGGTGGAAGATGCGTGTCTGTTTGGGGGAGACACGATGCTGCTGGGCGACAGGCTGAGGGCTGGTGAGGTTCTGTGCACGGCCTGGTCGGGCATTCCGGACGCGCTGACGGTGGAACTCGTCGCCGCGCAGGGGTTCGAGGCAGTGACGCTCGACATGCAGCATGGCGGCCACAACGAGGACAGCGTGCTGCGCGGCATTGCCCCGGTGCTTGCCGCCGGCAAGCATGCCATCGTGCGCATCCCGGTCGGCCGCTTCGACATGGCGAGCCGGGCGCTCGATTTCGGCGCCGAGGCGGTCATCGCGCCGATGGTCAATTCGGTCGAGGACGCCAGGCGCTTCGCGGCGTCGATGAAGTATCCGCC
>JAUYMV010000187.1 GCA_030698645.1 Mesorhizobium sp. | reverse complement strand
GAGTTCGCGGCGCAGTTCGTCGGAGAAGAAGCAGAATGCGCCGCCGCCGTTCTTCTTGGCGTTGTAGAGCGCCAGATCGGCGTGCACCAGCAGGTCGCTCGCCGTGCTCGCGTCGACCGGGTAGACCGCGACGCCGGCGCTGGCGCCACAATGGATCGTCACGCCTTCGAAGTTCATCGGATCGTTGACCCGGTCGAGCACGCGCCTGGCGACCATGCCGATGTCCTCGGACTGGCCGGCGCCGTTCAGGATCATGACGAACTCGTCGCCGCCGAGCCGCACGCAGAGGTCGGACGACCTGGACGCCTCGCGCATGCGCGCGGCGGTGGTGGCGAGCACGAAGTCGCCGGCCGCGTGGCCGAGCGTGTCGTTGATCTGCTTGAAGCCGTCGAGGTCGATCTGCAGCACCGCCAGGCGCTCGCCGCGCCGCTTGGCGCCGCTGATCTGCGTCTCGAAATGGTCGATGAGGAAAGCGCGGTTGTGCAGCCCGGTCAAACCGTCATGCGCGGCGATGAAGGCCATCGAGTTGCGTGCGTCGATGAGCTCGCGCGTCTTGCGCCCGATCGCATTGGCCATCGGCCGGAAGATGAACAGCGCCACCATCGCGAGCAGGAAGATGGTCAGGAAATAGAGCATGCGGTGGGTCGCCAGCATGTCGGCCAGCCGCCCGTTGATCAGCGTCAGAAGGCGTTCGCGCAATTCGGAATAGGCGCGCAGCGTCGTGTTGGCGACGGTGGCGTCGAGATGCTGCAACTCGTAGGCGGCGGAATAGCCAGACGCCGGGACATCCATCCCGCTTTCCAGCTCCGAGGCCGCGATGAAGCGCCGAGTCCGGGCGGCGAGTTCGGTGGTGAAATGATCGAGATGGTGCGGCTTCTCGAAAAGGATCGTCTCGACCATGTCGCTGTCATGCGTGCGCTGGCCTTCGGGCGCCTCGACACCGGATAGCACCAGCAGCGCGTCGTAATTGGTCTCGAACTCCGTGGCGGCCGCCTTCAGCGCCGCGAGGATCGGCGCTTTGGCGTCCGGCCCGGCGGCATTCGTCTGGTTGGCCAGGAACACCATGCGCTGCGACAGTGTGCCTTGCTGGCCGACGAGCGAGAGCAGATCGCGGTCGCGCTGGTGCTCGGAGAGCTTGCGGTCGAGCAGCCAGTAGGATGCGCTCGCCATCGCGGTGATCAGCCCGAGCGCGAGCCAGTAGGCCACGCGCATCTGCAGCGTCAACCGCGCCGAACCCGGCGACTGTTGGGTGTCTGTCATGTTCCGCCCCTCGCATGAGAGTCCATGCGCGACGAGCATCGCCCGGGCTCGGTTAACGGGTTGGAAAGATGATTGCCCCGGCGCTGCCCAAAAAGCGGCGAATGGTTAGTGATACTTTACCTTGCGCGCACAGCCCTCTGTGGAGGCGCCTACCGGAGCCCTTTTTCGAGGAAACGCTTTTGCCAGCGTGCGAAATCGGCTTTAAGGTCGCCGGATCAACGAAACCGAATGCGGACACAGCCCATGAACATCGAAAACCGGCATGTCGCGAAGGCGGCCGCGCGCTTCGTCTGGAACGATCCTTTCCTGCTGGAGGACCAGCTTTCCGAGGACGAACGGATGATTCGCGACGCTGCCGCGGCCTTCGCCACCGACAAGCTCGCGCCGCGCATCGAAGATGCCTACATGAACGAGACGACCGATCCGGAAATCTTCCGCGAGATGGGCGCGGCGGGCCTGCTCGGCATCACGGTGCCGGAGGAATATGGCGGACTCGGCGCCGGCTACGTCACCTATGGGCTGGTCGCCCGCGAGGTCGAGCGCATCGACAGCGGCTATCGCTCGATGATGAGCGTGCAGTCCTCGCTGGTCATGTATCCGATCCACGCCTACGGCTCCGAGGAGCAGCGGAAGAAGTACCTGCCGAAGCTCGCGTCGGGCGAATGGATCGGCTGTTTCGGCCTGACCGAGCCCGAAGCCGGCTCCGATCCGGGCGGCATGAAGACCCGCGCCGAGAAGACCGCGACCGGCTATCGCATCACCGGCGCCAAGATGTGGATCTCCAACGCGCCGATCGCCGACGTCTTCGTCGTCTGGGCCAAGTCCGCCGCCCACGGTGACGAGATTCGCGGCTTCGTGCTGGAAAAGGGCATGAAGGGCCTTTCCGCGCCGAAGATCGGCGGCAAGCTCAGCCTGCGCGCCTCGATCACCGGCGAGGTGGTCATGCAGGGGGTGGAGGTCGGCGAGGATGCGATCCTGCCCAATGTTTCCGGCCTGAAGGGTCCGTTCGGCTGCCTCAACCGCGCCCGCTACGGCATTTCCTGGGGTGTCATGGGGGCGGCCGAGGACTGCTGGTTCCGCGCACGGCAGTATGGCCTCGACCGCAGGCAGTTCGGCAAGCCGCTCGCCGCCACCCAGCTCTACCAGAAGAAGCTGGCCGACATGCAGACCGAGATCGCGCTCGGGCTGCAGGGGTCGCTGCGCGTCGGCCGCATCATGGACGAGGGAAAGATGGCGCCCGAGATGATCTCGATCGTCAAGCGCAACAATTGCGGCAAGGCGCTCGACATCGCGCGGGCTGCCCGCGACATGCATGGCGGCAACGGCATCCAGATCGGCTACCACGTCATGCGCCATTCCTCCAACCTCGAGACCGTCAACACGTACGAGGGCGCGCATGATGTGCATGCGCTGATCCTGGGCCGTGCGCAGACGGGGATTCAGGCGTTCTTCTAGGCGCTTCCTTACCCTCCCCCTCGTGGGGAGGGTGACCGCGAAGCGGCCGGGTGGGGGTGCTCGAATCCACTGCGCCGGCACACGCCCGATGGCCGATCATCGCGCGATGAATTTACCCCTACCCGTCGGCTGCGCCGACACCTTCCCCACAAGGGGGAAGGTAAGTAGCTCCGGAGGCTCCCCATGATCCGCATTACTCTTGTCGGCGCCACAGGCTGGGTCGGCCGCGCACTGGTCCAGGCCATCGCGGCCGCCGATGACCTCGAACTCGCCGGCGCGGTCAGCCGTGGGTCCGCCGGCCAGGATGCCGGGCTTGCCACCGGCGGCGGCGCGCTCGGCGTCGTGCTTTCCGCGACGCTCGCCGAGGCGCTGGGGGCGCCGTCCGACGTCGTCATCGACTATACCAAGCCCCATGTCGTGAAGGGTCACGCGATGCAGGCGCTCGCCGCCGGTCGGCATGTCGTCGTCGGGACGTCGGGCCTGTCCGCCGCGGACTATGGCGAGATCGACATCGCCGCCCGAGAGGCAAGTCTCGGCGTCCTGGCCGCCGGCAACTTCTCCATCACGGCGACGTTGCTGCGCCGCTTCGCGCTCGAAGCCGCGCGCTACGTGCCCGATGTCGAGATCATCGACTATGCCTCGCCGTCCAAGGCCGATACGCCATCGGGCACTGGTCGCGAGCTTGCCGAGCTGATCGGCGCGATGCGCCAGAAGGCGACGTCGAAGCCGGTCGATGAGCTCACCGGTGTGCGCGAGACGCGCGGCGGCGCCATCGGCGCGCCGCTCCCGGTGCAGGTGCACTCGGTTCGCATGCCATCCTATGTTCTGTCCTGCGAGGCGCTGTTTGGCGCCGACAATGAGCGGCTGCTGATCCGTCACGACGCCGGTGCGTCGGCCGCGCCCTATGTGTCGGGAACCTTGCTCGCCGCGCGCAAGGTAGGCTCGTTCACGGGCCTGCGCCGTGGCCTCGACGCCGTGATGGACGGCTGAGCTATCCCTTGGTCGTCGACTGGAATTTTCCCATCAGATAGGGGCCGGAGCGGACCGGCTGGTATTTCGGTGTTTCGCCAGGTGCCAGGCATTGCGGCAAGCAGGCGATTTCGGCATCCCAATTCGGCTGGTGGAAGAAGGCGAGCGACTGGCGCCTGGCCATGCCGCCGTCTTCCGGCGCGGGATTGACGACGCGGTGCATGGTCGACACCCAGCGGTCGTTCGTCCAAAGCGCCATCAGATCACCGATATTGATGACGAAGGCGCCCGGCACCGGCGGTACCGGCGTCCAGTTGCCGTCCGGCGCGACGATCTCCAGCCCCTTCGAGCCCGCCTGCGGCAGCAGGATGGTCAGGCTGCCATAGTCGGTATGCGCGCCGGCGCGCAGTTGCCCGGGCCTCGGCGCCACCGTCTGTTCGGGATAGTTCAGCGCTCGAAGCGCGCTGATCGGCGCGTCGATGAAGCTGTCGAAATAGTGGTCGGGCAGCTTCAGCGCCACGGCGAAGAGGCGCATGATGCGTGCCGCGAGATCCTCCAGCGCGGTGTAATAGGCGCTCCACGCGTCGCGGAATCCGGCCGGCGCGTCCGGCCAGATCGTCGGCGCGTAGCAGAAGGCGAGCGCCGCCGGGTCCGTCACACCAGCAGGCACGGCCTGTGGGCCGCCGTTAAAACTCTCCTTCAGGTCGGGCGGCGTGTCGACGCCCTTCGATTTCGCGAGAGCCTCCGAATCGGGGCCGAGATAGCCGTAGGGATAGCCGGCATAGGGCGCCCTGGCCTTCTGCTTCGCCTCCGGCGGCAGCGCGAAGAAGGCTGCGGCCTTGCTCCAAACGCCGTCGATGACCGGCCGCGCCACGCCGTGATTGGCGATCGCCAGAAAGCCGGTCGACCGGCAGATCGCGTCCACCTCGGCGCCGAGCCGCGCGCGTTCGGCGGGGTCGGCCGTCTCGAAGCGGCCGAGGTCGAAAACAGGGAAGGCGGTCATTCAGGACTCCGGTCGTTGGATGGCAACGGCGAATATGGGGTCGCCGAAGACGCCTGTGTCAATCTCGACGCCAGCAATAGAGCTGTCGCGAAAGGGCCGCCGCTAACGGTAGATTGCCGCCGCCCGTGCCGCAACAAAAGCGGCTTGCGCGACCGGTTGCATTTCCGGCAGGCGCGCGATCGGCGGCTGCGTTTCGTCGCTTGAAACAGTCCGGTGCTCGCGCGGTGCCGATCCGAAACAGTCCGGTTCTAGAGGAAGGCGGCCGCTTCGGGCGACCGCGCGGCGTCGACCAGAACAAGGACAGACCAATGACCATTCAAGACAAGTCGGCCCCCGCCGCGCAGTTGCTCCGCTTTCTCGATACCCTTGTGACCGTGCGGCTCTCGGCCAATGCCGGCGCCGACCGGCTGAGCATCGTCGAGCACCGCATGCCCTATGGCGAGTCGCCGCCCTTGCACATCCATCGCAACGAGGACGAGGTCTTCCATCTGCTCGAAGGCACCATGCGCTTCCGCGTCGACGGCAAGGACACCATCGCCCACGCCGGCCAGATCGTGCTTGCGCCGAAGGGCGTGCCGCACAGCTTCCGCGTCGAATCGATCAACGGCGCGCGCTGCCTGACGATCACCACCGGCGGCGATTTCGAGCGCATGGTGCGCGAGATGGCCAAGCCCGCCGCGACGGCCGATCTGACGCCGCGCAGCGAGCCGGACTCCCACACGGTGCAGCTGCTCACCATGGCCTGCGCCCGCAACGGCATCGACATCGTCGGTCCGCCGATGAGCTGAGGGGGACGGGCGGCCGGACGGACGGGCGGGCGGAATGAATGTCCGCCCGGCCGCCTGTCGCTTTTCCGATAGATTTCCGCCGCGCGGGGCGCGATTGTCGGCTCCGGTCCCAGGGGCAAACGACATGCGCGACGCCTTCCTCACCTTTCTCGACGGCGAACTCGCCGGACTGAAGACCGCCGGCCTCTACAAGACCGAGCGCGTCATCACCTCGATGCAGGGCGCCGAGATCGAGGTCGGCGGCCAGAAGGTGCTGAACTTCTGCGCCAACAACTATCTGGGCCTCGCCGACAATGCGGATCTGCGCGCCTCCGCGAGCGCCGCGCTGGACCGCTACGGCTACGGCATGGCCTCGGTGCGCTTCATCTGCGGCACGCAGGAGGAGCACAAGGCGCTCGAGGCGCGCATCTCCGGCTTCCTCGGCATGGAGGACACGATCCTCTACGGCTCCTGCTTCGACGCCAATGGCGGCCTGTTCGAGACGCTGCTCGGCGAAGAGGACGCCATCATCTCCGATGCGCTCAACCATGCCTCGATCATCGACGGCGTCAGGCTCTCGAAATGCCGGCGCTTCCGCTACGCCAACAATGACATGGCAAGCCTCGAGGAGGAGCTGAAGAAGGCCGAGGGCAGCCGCTTCAAGCTGATCGCCACCGATGGCGTGTTCTCGATGGACGGCATCATCGCCAATCTGCGGGGCGTCTGCGATCTCGCCGACAAATATGGCGCGATGGTCATGGTGGACGACAGCCATGCGGTGGGCTTCGTCGGTGCCAATGGCCGCGGGTCGGCCGAGCATTGCGGCGTCGAGGGCCGCGTCGACATCATCACCGGCACGCTCGGCAAGGCGCTCGGCGGCGCGTCGGGTGGCTATACGTCGGGCCGGCGCCAGGTCGTCGACTGGCTGCGCCAGCGCTCGCGGCCCTATCTCTTCTCCAACACGCTGATGCCGGCGATCGCGGCGGCCTCGCTGACCGTCTTCGACATGCTGGAAGAGGGCGGCGCCTTGCGCAAGAAGCTCGTCGCCAACGCGGCGCGGTTTCGCGCGAAAATGACCGAGGCCGGCTTCACGCTTGCCGGCGCGGACCACCCGATCATCCCGGTGATGCTGGGCGACGCATCGCTGGCGCAGGCTATGGCGGCGAAGATGCTGGAGCGCGGGATTTACGTGATCGGGTTTGCGTTTCCGGTGGTGCCGAAGGGGCAGGCACGGATAAGGACGCAGATGTCGGCGGCGCACGGTTTCGAGGACATCGACCGGGCGGTCGAGGCGTTCGTCGAGGTCGGTCGGGAGTTGGGGGTGGTGGCGTGAACGGCGACCCTAAATCTGTTTCCGGAATGAGAATTGGAGGCGCGATATGATCAAGCGCGATAAGGCTCATGGAACTGGCGTCGAAGAACGCACAGATCAAGAGGCGTTTGAGGAAATGGCGGCTATCTTGCGCGGCGCATTTGCAGCGGCCGACTGCGAGTATGAGCTGCTGTCCTCCGAAGATATCAAGCGGCGCGCTTTCACCCGCTTAACGACGCGCTAAGGTATCTCACCTTCCACGTGTCCGAGTTGGTCAATTCTCCAGAACAGGGCCTTCCCATGTCCAACATGATGCGCGCACTCGTGAAGGCCCGGGCAGAGCCCGGCATCTGGATGGAGCAGGTGCCGATCCCGGAGATCGGGCCGAACGACGTGCTGATCCAGGTGAAGAAGACCGCGATCTGCGGCACCGACGTGCACATCTACAACTGGGACCAGTGGGCGCAGAAGACGGTGCCGGTGCCGATGGTGACGGGGCATGAATTTGTCGGGACGGTTGCCGATTTCGGCTCCGCCGTCACCGAATACCATGTCGGCCAGCGCGTCTCGGGCGAGGGGCATATCGTCTGCGGCCATTGCCGCAACTGCCGTGCGGGCCGCGGGCATCTCTGCCGCAATACACTCGGCGTCGGCGTCAACCGGCCGGGTGCTTTCGCCGAGTATCTCGCCATCCCGCAGCACAATGTCGTGCCGATCCCCGACGACGTCCCGGACGAGATCGCGGCCATCTTCGACCCGCTCGGCAATGCGGTGCACACGGCGCTCTCCTTCGACCTCGTCGGCGAGGATGTGCTGGTCACCGGCGCCGGGCCGATCGGCATAATGGGTGCGCTGGTGGCGCAGTCGGTCGGCGCGCGCAAGGTGGTGATCACGGACATCAATCCGGTGCGGCTGGCGCTGGCGACAAAGCTCGGCGTGCGTCATGTGGTCGACGCGTCGAGCGCGAAGCTGAAGGACGTCATGCGCGAGATCGGCATGACCGAGGGGTTCGACGTCGGGCTGGAGATGTCGGGCGCGGCGCCCGCCTTCCGCGACATGATCGACGCTATGAACAATGGCGGCAAGATCGCCATCCTCGGCATCGCGCCGACCGGCTTCGAGATCGACTGGAACAAGGTCATCTTCAAGATGCTGACGCTGAAGGGCATCTATGGCCGCGAGATGTTCGAGACCTGGTACAAGATGATCGCGCTGGTGCAGGGGCCGCTCGACGTGTCGGGGCTGATCACGCACCGCATCGGCGTGGACGACTACATTTCCGGCTTCGAGGCGATGAAGAGCGGCAATTCCGGCAAGGTGGTGATGGACTGGTGAGGCGCCGGGCAGTCGCCTATCAGGCGATCACCGGAATGCCCTCTGCCGCGGCGGCTGTCGCCAGCCGTGCGTCGAGCGTTGCCAGCGACGAGCCGGTGCGCAGCGCGAGGTCGAGATAGGCGGCATCGTAGATGGTGAGGCGATGCGCCCGGGCAAAGCTCATCGCCTGCTCACCTGGCAAGGCCGCGTCGGTATGCGGGAAGAGATCATCAAGGTTGACCAGCGCCCGCTCAGTTTCATCGACGAGGAGGCGGCCGCGCCGCTCGTTGATGATAAGCACGTTCCGAAACTCGTACCAGAACACCGCCGGAACGAGCATTCCATCCCGAAGCACCAGATCGAGCGCTCGCAACGCCGTGGCCGAATCTTCGTCTGGAATGGCCCATGATGCAGCAATCGAAC
>JAUYMV010000185.1 GCA_030698645.1 Mesorhizobium sp. | reverse complement strand
TTGATTGCCTCGACCGATCGCAGCGGATGCCTCCGGCCACTGATCAAGGTCGTATTGTCATACGCAAACCGGAAATAGCCGACCTCGCGGGTTTCGCTGTAGTGTTCGTGCCGAATGTCGGGCGTCTCGCCGTAGACCCAGCCCTCGTCGAAATCGATATGGCATGCAACCGATCCGGACAGCACCGACGCCCTTGCCGCGTCCGGAAGCGTTGCACTCAGTTCGAGCGTGCGCCGCGCGCGCGCATCGGTGAGCGAATAGCTCTTCCAGGTCCAGACGGTGTCAGGACCATCGGCGATGCGCGCGCCGTCCGGTCCGAAACTGAAGCGAAAGACCAGACCGGTGCTGTCGTCGTCAAAGACCGTCCTGCCGCTCGGCGTGCTCGATCGTGTGTCCATCGCGCACCGTTGCCGGCGATTTATAACCGTTCGATGACAGCCGGATCGCCCTCGGCGGAGACGCCTGCCGCCGCGACCGCCGCCAGGATCGCCGGAACGATGCCCTCGGCCGTATCCACGACCAGCGGCTGGACGAGGTGCGCCGTGTGAACGAAGCCCTCTGCCCTCATGTGGTCGATCAGCATCAGCATCGGGTCCCAGAAGCCGGCGATATTGGCGAACACGATCGGCTTGCGGTGGCGCCCGAGTTGCGCCCATGTCATGATTTCGACGATCTCCTCGACCGTGCCGATGCCGCCGGGAAGCGCCACAAAGGCGTCGGATTTCTCGAACATCATGTGCTTGCGCTCATGCATGTCCTCGGTGACGATCAGATCGTCGAGGCGTCCGAGCGCGGCTTCGGTTGCTTCCTTGTTCATGAGGAAACGCGGGATGATGCCCGACACCTTGCCGCCATTCTCCAACGCGCCCCCGGCGACCGCGCCCATGATGCCCTTTGTGCCGCCGCCATAGACCAGCCGAAGCCCGGATTCGGCGAGCGCACGCCCGAGCGCATGTCCGGCCTGCAGATAGATGTCGCCGCGACCAGGCGAGGAACCGCAGTATACGCAGACGGATCGAATCGTGTTCATGGAACCGATTGCTTATTGCCCCGGTATCTCCGGTCAAGGGCGGATCGGGCGTTTTTCTTGTAGGCCCGGGAAAAACAGGTTATGCCGCTAGAAATGCTGGGGAACGTGGAATCATGATCTGGACTCCTCTCAAGGCGCTTCTGGTCGTCGTCGGCGGGTCGGCGGCTGCGGTGGGAGCAGCCTATGTGACCGGCGCGCTGGACCGATTCCTGATCGATCCCCCGGCAACGCTCGCATCCCTGCCGAGCCCCCCCTCCGAACCGAACCCCGCCGAGCCGAAGGCCGGCCGCGTCGAACCGGCGGCGCCCGTGACTTCGGCGCCGGCCACGCCCGCGCCGGCCGCGATCACGCCCGCCGCTGCTCCGCCCGCCGCGGATGTCACTCCCGCGCCCGCCGCGGCTGCGCCAGCCACGCCTGCGCCAGCCACGCCTGTGGTCGATGCACCTGCCGCGCCCGCCGCCATCATTGCGCCGACCTTCGATGTCGTCCGCGTCGAATCTGGCGGCTCCATCGTCATCGCCGGCAAGGCGGCTCGCAATGCCAAGGTCGAGATCCTGACCGGATCGAAAGTCATTGGCCTGACCGCCGCCGGTCCGCAGGGCGATTTCGCGGTGGTTCTGGACGATCCGCTGAAGCCGGGCGACTACCAGATCGTGCTGCGCTCGACGACCGATGCGAATGTCATCGCCATGTCGCCGGAGACGGCGGTGGTTTCCATCCCCGAAACCGCCAGCGGACAGGTCCTTGCGCTGGTCGAGCAGCCGGGTCAGCCGAGCAAGCTGATCACCGTTCCCGAGCCCGTCGCGCCACAGGCCGGCGGACCAGCCGCTCCTGCCGCCGCTGCGCCCGAGACCCCCGCGGTGGCCGCCGCGGACCCTGCCGTGAAGCCGGATCCGGCGCCCGCAACCCAGCTCGCGCCGGCCGCCAAGCCTGCCGCCGGGCCGGTTATCAAGGTCGAGGCGGTCGAGATCGAGGGCAACAAGGTTTTCGTCGCCGGGGTCGCCGAGGCCGGCAGCATCGTGCGTGTCTATGCCAACGACCTGCTGCTGGGCGAGACCAAGGCGTCGGATGGCGGGCGCTTCCTGGTCGAGGCGTTGCGCGAACTCCCGGTGGGCGGCTACATCATCCGCGCCGATCTCGTGGCGCCGGATGGCATCAAGGTCATCGCGCGCGCGGCAGTGCCGTTCGAGCGTGAAGCCGGCCAGTCGGTCGCGGCGGTGGCTTCGAGCGAAGCAACCGCTCCGAATACGGATTCCTCGGCTCAGCCGGCCGAAGCTACCGCTCCGAAGCCGACGGAAACCGTGGCCGCCGCTGACCAGCCGGCCGAAACCGCCGCCCGAACGAAGCCTGTCGGAACCGACACGGCCGTCGCACCGGCGCAGCCTGTCGTCGAAGCCGCCGCCGCCCCTGAGGTCATCGTTCCCGCGCCGAGCGTCACGCTGGGCGCCGGGGCGCCGGCGATCACCGCACCGGCCTTGCAATCCGTGGACAGCGCCGTCATCATCCGCCGCGGCGATACGCTGTGGCGCATTTCGCGCCGGGTCTATGGCATGGGCGTGCGCTATTCGACCATCTATCTCGCCAACCAGGACCAGATCTCCAATCCGGACAAGATCTGGCCGGGACAGGTCTTCAAGGTTCCCGAGACGACGGGCGAGGGCGAGAAAGCCGACATGAAGGCCGTTTCGGACCAGACGACCGCCGCCGGCAGCCAGCAGAACTGACGCCCGACCGGCGGCCTACGCAATAGGTATTGCGCCTTCATAATTCATCGTATATCGACGATGAACGATGAACCTACTTGCCCCGAAATTTGCCGGTTCCGGCTATAGCGACGATCTGCTGGCCGCGAAGCTTGCGGCGCTGTCGCATCCGGCGCGGCTTTCCATCCTGCGCTATCTGTCGGGCAACGGCGCGTGCTGCTGCAAGGAGGTCGTCGATCAGCTCGATCTGGCGCAGTCCACGGTGTCGCAGCATCTGAAAATACTGGTCGATTGCGGGCTGGTGCGTTTCGCGCCTGAACGGCAGCGATCGCGCTACTCGGTCGACCGCGATGAAGTGGCACAGCTTTCGCGCGCGCTGGCAACCTATCTCGACGCCTGCTCGTCCGGCTGCTGCGGCTGACGACAAAAACAAGAAAATTGAGGGAAACGCCTTGGCCGACAAGACCGTATCAGCCGATTCCGGCTCGCTCTGGAACACGCTCTGGAATCTCTGGCCCTATATGTGGCCGGCCGACCGGCTCGATCTCAAGCTGCGCGTCGTCTGGGCGACGGTGTTCCTGGTCGTCGCCAAGCTGACGCTTATCCTCGTTCCCTATTTCTTCAAATGGTCGACCGATGCGCTGGCGCGCGACGGCGGACCGATGCCCGATCTGCCCGATTTCCTGCTCGTTCCGGTCATGCTCGTCATCGCCTACAATGTCGTGCGCATCGTGCAATGGGGCTTCAACCAGCTGCGCGACGCGCTTTTCGCGCGCGTCGGCCAGCATGCGGTGCGCCAGCTTGCCTACCGGACCTTCGTCCACATGCACCGGCTGTCGCTTCGCTTCCACCTGGAGCGCCGAACCGGCGGCCTGTCGCGCATCATCGAGCGCGGCACCAAGGGCATCGAGACGATCGTCCGCTTCACCATCCTGAACACGCTGCCGACAATTCTCGAATTCGCACTGACGGCGGTCATCTTCGCGGTCTCCTATGGCTGGAGCTATGTCGCCATCGTCGCCGCTACTGTCGTCGCCTATACCTGGTTCACGGTCTGGGCGAGCGACTGGCGCATTTCGATCCGCCGCGAGATGAACGAGTCCGACACCGACGCCAACACCAAGGCGATCGACTCGCTGCTCAACTATGAGACGGTCAAGTATTTCAACAACGAGACCATGGAAGCGACCCGTTTCGACCGCTCTATGGCGCGGTACGAGGTCGCCGCGACGAAGACATGGACCTCGCTTGGCTGGCTGAACTTCGGCCAGGGCGTGATCTTCGGTATCGGCATGACGGCCGTGATGGTGCTCTCCGCGCTCGAGGTGCAGGCCGGCACGCAGACGATCGGCGACTTCGTCTTCGTCAACGCGCTCCTGATGCAGCTCTCCGTGCCGCTCAACTTCATCGGCTTCATCTACCGCGAAATCCGCCAGGGCCTGACCGACATCGAGCAGATGTTCGACCTGCTCGACGTCAAGGAAGAGGTCATGGACCGGCCCGACGCCCGGCCGCTCGCCGTCAGCGCGGGCGCCATCCGTTTCGATGACGTGCACTTCGCCTACGATCCGAACCGTCAGATCCTGAAGGGCGTGTCGTTCGAGGTTCCCGCGGGCAAGACGGTGGCGATCGTCGGGCCATCGGGCGCTGGCAAGTCGACGCTGTCGCGGCTGCTGTTTCGCTTCTACGACATCCAGTCCGGCGCGATCAGCATCGACGGCCAGGATATCCGCGACGTGACGCAGGAGAGCCTGCGCGCCGCGATCGGCATGGTGCCGCAGGACACGGTGCTCTTCAACGACACCATCGCCTACAATGTCCGCTATGGTCGTGTGTCGGCTACCGAGGAAGAGGTGCGCCGCGCCGCCGAACTCGCCCAGATCGCCGGCTTCATCGAGATGCTGCCGGACGGCTACAAGTCGATGGTCGGCGAGCGCGGACTGAAGCTGTCGGGCGGGGAGAAGCAGCGTGTTGCGATCGCGCGCACAATCCTCAAGGCGCCGCCGATTCTGATCCTCGACGAGGCGACGTCCGCGCTCGACACGCAGACCGAACAGGAAATCCAGACCGCGCTGGACCTTGTCAGCCGCGGCCGGACCACCCTCGTCATCGCGCACCGCCTGTCGACCGTCATTGGCGCCGACGAGATCATCGTTCTGCGCGACGGCACCATCGCCGAGCGCGGCACGCATCGCGGCCTGCTCGACCAGGGCGGCCTCTATGCCTCCATGTGGGATCGCCAACGCGAGGCGACCGAGGCAGAGGAGCGTTTGCGCAAGGCGCGCGAGACCGACGAACTCGGCGTCATCGTGCGCAGGCGGACGTCCGAGGTGTAGTCGGCGGAGCCTGCGGCACCGTCCCGCGTTGCGGCAGGGGTCCGATTGGTCTAATCAATCGACCCTTGTCCAACCGGAGCCGGCCCTTTCATGAGCCTCGTCGACAGCGTCCGCAGCGCCCTCGTTCCGATTCATCGCGAAGGGTACCCCTTCATTGCCGCGTTCGGCCTCACCACGCTGGTCCTGGGGCTTATCTGGCAGCCGTTGTTCTGGATCGGCCTGATTCTGACCGCATGGTGCGTCTATTTCTTCCGCGATCCGCAGCGCGTCACGCCGGTCGACGATTCGCTGGTCATCAGCCCGGCTGACGGCATCGTGTCGGCCGTCGGCCCGGCGGTTCCGCCTCGCGAGCTTGGCCTCGGCGCCACCGAGATGCTGCGCGTCTCGGTCTTCATGAATGTCTTTTCCTGCCATGTGAACCGCTCGCCGGCCCGCGGTCGCATCACCAAGATCGAGCACCGGCCGGGACGCTTCCTCAATGCGGAACTCGACAAGGCGAGTGAGGAGAACGAACGCAACGGCCTCGTCATCGACAGCCCGCATGGTGCCATGGCCGTGGTCCAGGTCGCGGGGCTCGTCGCGCGCCGCATCGTCTGCTGGGTCGAGCCGTCGAGTTCGATCTCGATTGGCGAGCGCTTCGGGTTGATCCGCTTCGGCTCGCGCGTCGACGTCTATCTGCCGGCGGGCGCCAAGCCGCGGGTCGCGGTCGGCCAGACGTCGGTCGGAGGCGAGACGGTCATCGCCGATTACAGCCCGACGGCGATCTCGCCGCTTGTGAGAATTTCCTGAGCATGGAAACACCGTTTCCCCCCTTCGAGCCGCAGGGCGAGCCGCGCCGTATCGGCACCAAGATCCGCGATATTCCGCTGCGCCTGCTGCTGCCGAACCTGATCACGGTGCTCGCCATCTGCGCCGGACTGTCCGGCATCCGGCTGGCCTTCGAGAACCGGTTCGAGATTGCCGTCATCATGGTGCTGTTCGCGGCGTTCCTGGACGGCATCGACGGGCGTGTCGCGCGCATGCTGAAAGCGTCGTCGAAGTTTGGCGCGCAGATGGATTCGCTGGCCGACATCGTCAATTTCGGCGCCGCGCCGGCGCTGGTTCTCTATGCCTTCCTGCTGGACCGGGCCGGAGCCATCGGCTGGATCGCGGCGCTGCTGTTTGCCATTGCCTGTGGCCTCCGGCTGGCACGCTTCAACGTCCAGCTCGAGGACCCTGAGCGGGCTGTCTGGAAGGGCGACTATTTCACCGGCGTACCGGCGCCGGCCGGCGCCGCAATCGTCATGCTGCCCATATATCTCGGTTTCCTGGGCGTCGAGGCGAGCCCGCTCTTCGCCTATGTCGCTTCCGCCTACACCGTCGTCATCGCGCTGCTGCTGGTCTCCTCGCTGCCGGTCTACTCGGGAAAGAGCGCCGGCACCCGCATCCGCGGCGACATCGTCATGCCGCTCATCCTGGTCGTGGTGTTCTACGTACTGCTGCTGTCGAGCTATACCTGGCAGACGATGGCGGCATCGGCGGTCGCCTATCTGCTGTTCCTGCCGTTCAGCATCAAGCTCTACGCCAACCGGTTGCAGCGCGAGAACCGCGAGGCCGATGTCGCCAAGACCGAGGTCGGCTGAACGGCTGACGCGGTCGGGCCAGCCAAGGATGGATTACGCCGCCTTGTCGAGGCCGAGCCTGGCTATCGCGATGCGACGCGCCTCCGCGTAATCGGTCTTGCCGGTGCCGAGCAGCGGAATCTCGGCGACCTTGATCACTTCGTCCGGCACCATCAGGTCGGCCGCGCCGGTCGACTTGCCGAAGGCGCGCAGTTCGGCCTTCTCGGCCGTGCCGGAGGTCGTCAGCAGGATGATCCGCTCGCCGCGCTTCGGATCGGGAACGGCGACCGCCGCATGGCCATGCTCCGGCCAAAGTGTCTGCACGAGAATTTCCACCGCACTCAGCGAGACCATTTCGCCGGCGATCTTGGCGAAACGCCGCGCCCGCCCGCGAATCCACAGATATCCGTCACGGTCGAACGAGACGATGTCGCCGGTATCGTGCCAGCCGCCAAGCGGCGGCTCGCTTGCGCCCGGGCGATCCGCCGCGATGTATCCGCGCATCACGTTGGGACCGGATATCCACAGCCGTCCGCCGTCGTCGATCCCCTCGACCGGCTCGATGCGCGTCCGGATGGCGGGCAGCAGCCTGCCGACGCTGCCCTCGCGCGAATGGCTGCTCACATTGACGGCGACCACCGGAGAGGCTTCCGTCAAGCCGTAGCCCTCGGTGATCTCGACGCCGAACCGCGTACGCCAGACGCGGCGCGTTTCGGCGCGCACCGGCTCCGCGCCGGCGACGACCAGGCGGAGGCTGGCGAAATCGCCGCCGTCGGCGGCGCGCGCATAGGCGGCAAGGAAGGTATCGGTGCCGAACAGGATGGTTGGTTTGACCCGCGCGGCGACCTCGGGAATCTGGCGGTAGTGCAGCGGCGACGGATAGAGGAACAACCGAACGCCGTAGAGCAGCGGCAGAATCGTTCCGCCTGTCAGACCGAAGGAATGGAACACCGGCAACACGTTGAACAGCGTGTCGGCGGGCGAGAATGCGATGCGCGCTTCGATCTGCGCGCAATTGGCGAGAAGGTTGCGGTGCGACAGGAGAACGCCCTTGGGCAGGCCTTCCGATCCCGAGGTCATCAGGATGACCGCCGTCGCATCCGGCCTGGCGCGCGTCATCGGCCAGCGCCAGAACAGCGCGGCGACGATTTTTTCGAACGCAGTGACGCTGGAGCGGATATCCTCGAGCCACATGATCTTTGCGCCGGACTTCTCGATCGCGGCGACGATGTCGGTAAGCTGCGCTTTTTCGACGAAGGCGCGGGACGACACGACGGTGCGGATCTCGGCCATGCGGAGCCCCGCCACCACGTTCGCCGAACCAGACGTGTAGTTGACCATTGCGGCCGCGCAGCCCGCCGATTGCAGGCCGATGAGGGACGTGACCATG
>JAUYMV010000175.1 GCA_030698645.1 Mesorhizobium sp. | reverse complement strand
GCATGCCGGCGCGCGACGCGGGACTGTCCTTGTCGACCGACGACACCAGCGCGCCGGACGGACGCGCCAGGCCCAGCGCCTCCGCGACCTGCGCCGTCACCGCCTCGAAGCCGGCGCCGACATAGGGCCGCTCGAAGATGTCGCTGCCCTGTTCGGCGGCCGCGACGACCGCGCGTACCATGTTGGAGGGAATGGCGAAGCCGATGCCGTTCGAGCCGCCGCCGCGCGAATAGATCGCCGTATTGATGCCGATCAGCCGTCCGGCCATGTCGATCAGCGCGCCGCCCGAATTGCCCGGGTTGATCGCCGCGTCGGTCTGGATGAAGAAGCCGAAATCGGCGATGCCGACCCGGTTGCGGGCGAGCGCTGAGACAATGCCGCTGGTGGTGGTCTGGCCAACGCCGAACGGATTGCCCATCGCCAGCACCAGGTCACCGACTTCCAGCGCATCGCTGTCGCCGATCGGAATGGTCGGGAACGGCATGTCGGAATCGATCTTCAGCACGGCGATGTCGGAGCGCTCGTCCTTGAGCACCACGCGGCTTTCGAATTCGCTGCCGTCCGAGAGCGCGACGCGCACCTCGTCGGCATCGCGGATGACATGGTAGTTGGTGACGACGATTCCGGACGGATCGAGGATGACGCCGGAGCCGAGCGACTGCTGCTGGCGCGGCGGCTGGTTGCCGCCGCCGCCGAAGAAGCGCTCGAAGAACGGGTCGCCCATGAAGGGCGAGTTCTGCCGCACCTGCTGCGAGGCGTAGACGTTGACCACCGCCGGCGCCGTCTGCCTGACCAGCGGCGCGAAGGAGAGCTGCATCTCGGCCCGGCCGAAAGGCACGCGCTTGTCGACCTTGCCGTCAGGCGTCTCGACCGGCGGGATCAGCGGTTTCGACTGCTCGGAACCGCCGAACAGGCCGCCGAACAGATCACGCAGCCCCTGGCTGTCCTGTGCCCCGGCCGAAAGCGGCAACAGGCCGAGCGCGAGCATCAGCGCGGCAATGGCGAAACGGTTGGCGGTCATGGCGAATCCTCGGCTGCGACACGGCCCGGTATTGTCACATGGAATGTGCGGAATGAAAGGCTGGTTGCGAACTCAGCGCTTCGCGGCTGCGACACTCTATGGCTCGGCGCCGCCTGAGCGATAGGCGGGCAAGCCCGGATCGAGGAACTTGTTGTTCGCCGCACGGATTGCCGCCGCGGCATCGTCATAGAGGAAAGGAAGAAAGGCATAGCGCTTTCCGCTGGTTACGGTTGATACCTTGTGCAGCAGGGAACAGGAAAATACCACGGCGCCGCCCGGGGGTGGCTTGAAATCGACAGGCCCGAACTCCGGAAACCCGACGCGGCCGCCCTCGAAACCGTCGTTCAGGTTTATCGACACCGCGAAACGCCGGTGCGCGGTCCCCTTCGTCGTGTTGTCGCGGTGCGCGCGGAAATGGCCGCCGGTTTCGCTGTCATAGCAGGCGACGATGTAGCGCTCCATGCGGGTGACGTGGAACTGGTGGATCTTGGCGATCTCGGGCACGACGCGCCTTCTGATCCTGCTCTGCAGCGACGCGATCAGATCGGGATCGACGATCGTGTAGTCCGACCGGCGCTTGTGCTGAGGGTCCAGGACCATGGCGGTCTTTCCGCCCACCTCGCGCATCAATCCGGTTTCCTCCCCGCCATTCTCCTCATAGAGGTCGATCAGGCGCTGGCAGAGTTCAGGTTCAAACACATTCGGCAGGATGAGAATTGGAACCGGCATTTCGAATCCCGCGAAGCGGGCAACCGGCGGCAGCTTGCCGAGATAGTCCGCGATATCGTGGCGCTCGCTTGCATCCGGCTTGGCATCGAACACCGCGCGGACCCGCAGGGTCGGGTCGAGCACCAGCCAGAAGCGCCGCACCCCGCCGTTGCGGATCTCCCGGTCGTGCGGCAGGCTCCCGTAGAGCCGGCCGATGGTTCCGTCGAAATCCCAGAAATGGCGCACGCCGGGCAGGCTGTCGCCGACGCGGCCCTCGCTCTCGTCACGCGGATCGACGCTGATGCCGAAGAAGGACAGTTTTGCGTCATCGAAGAGGTCGCGATGCTCTGTCACGATCCGCAGCATCGCGCGGCCGGCCTCGTCGGACGCCGTGCCATAAAAACACATCACGATATAGCGCCCGGCAGCGGTGTCGAAGGTGAAGCTCGGGGCGCCCGTCGTGCGCTGACGGAACCACGGCGCGGGATCGCCCGGCTCGATGCGGACATAAGCGGGCATCCTGATCTCCCCCGCGCGGCCGAACCCGCCACGCCACCATGATCCCTGACACGATCTGCCGGATTTTGGCGTCCGTGGCCGGATGCGTCAACCCGAAGGCGCCAAACGCCCGGCTATCGTTTCGCCGCACCGCGTCGTGACCAGGCTAGGGGCACGGGTTGCCCGTCCGCTGGTGAATTCCATCGACCGCATCCTGCATCTCGGACGTCCATTCGACCTCCGCCGAGGCGACCGCAAGTTCGAGTTGCGGCAACGTCGTCGCGCCGATGATGCTGGAGGTCACGAACGGCCGGCTGACGACGAAGGCGTTGGCAAACAGCGCCGGCTCCATGCCGAAGGAGCGCGCCATTTCGTTGTACTCGAGCTGGGTCTCGGCGGCATTCGGCAGTTCGTAGCGCTGGCCGCGGTTGAAAAGCTGCGTGCGCGAGCCTTCGGGCCGCGCGCCGTGGTCGTATTTGCCGGTCAGGTAGCCCTGCGCCACCGGCGAATAGGGCAGCAGGCTGACCTCCTCGCGCGCGCAGACCTCGGCCAGGTTCACCTCAAACGTCCGGTTGACGAGGTTGTAGGCGTTCTGCAGCGATACGGGCCGCGGACCGACGCCCCGGTCGCTTTCGGCGATGTAGCGCATGACGCCCCAGGAGCTTTCGTTGGACAGGCCGAAATGGCGGATCTTCCCGGCCCGCACCAGCTCCTCGAACACCGAGATCGTCTCCGCGATCGGCGTTTCGTCGGGGTCGCGGCTGGCGAGCCAGCTTCCGACGCGCGTCGGGTTGGAGCCCCACTGGATGCGCCGCTCGGGAAAATGGATCTGGTAGAGATCGACATAATCGGTCTGCAGGCGCTTCAGCGATTTGTCGATCGCGTCCATGATGTCGGCGCGCACCAGGCGCGACGGACGGTCGCCGCGCAGCCAGTCATTCGCGGTGCGCCCGACGACCTTGGTCGCCAGCACGACGTCGGCGCGGTTCTTCCGCGCGCGCATCCAGTTGCCGATATAGGTCTCGGTCCGCCCCTGTGTCTCGCGCATCGGCGGGATCGGATACATCTCCGCCGTGTCGAGGAAATTGACGCCGCGCTCGAAGGCGAAGTCCATCTGCGCATGCCCCTCGGCCTCGCTGTTCTGCTGGCCCCAGGTCATGGTGCCGAGACAGATTTTCGAGACATGAAGATCGGTGCGGCCGACGCGGCGCTTTTCCATCAATGATGCTCCGGAACTGGTTTGTGGACGGGGCGCGGGCGGCGCCTTGAATGCAATGCAACATAGACAGGCCGTCGACGCGTTCCAAGGGCCGGACGTCAATTGACAAGCGGCCGCCATCCGTTGTCCGCTGCGACAAACCCGACGAGGCAGCCATGTCGTCCATCCCAGTAAGCACCCCCGCGCCCTATAACGGGCTGAGCCGGGCGGAAGCCACACTGCCCTCCAGCGACTATGTCGACGCCGGGCACTTTCTCCGCGAAATGGACGCCATCTGGCACCGCAACTGGATCCATGTCTGCCGCTCGTCCGATCTCGATGGCCCGCGCGCCTGGCGGACCGTCACCGTCGGCACGCAGCGGCTGGTGCTGCTGCGCGACGAGAGCGGGACACTCAAGGCGTTTCACAACACCTGCCGGCACCGCGGTTCGGAACTCTGCGCCGAGGGCGAAGGCCGGCTGAAGGGACGGCTCATCGTCTGCCCGTACCATTCCTGGTCCTACTCGCTGCAGGGCAAGCTTATCCGCGTGCCGTCGAAATCGCTGCCCGAGGGGTTCGACCGCGCCGACCATCCGCTCTACGCCGTCTCGGTCCGCGAGTGGCGCGGCTTCGTCTTCGTCAACCTGGCGGAGAATCCCGGCGACGACGTAGCCGATACATTCGACGACGCATCCGCCGACCTGTCGAACTGGCCTATGGAACACCTCGTCGTCGGCCATCGCTTCGTCAAGATCATGCAATGCAACTGGAAAATCTTCTGGGAGAATTTCAACGAGTGCCTGCATTGCCCGACCGTTCACCCGGAGCTGTCGGCGCTGGTGCCGATCTACGGGCGCGGGCTGATGGCGCGGCACGACGATCCGGACTGGGTCGCCCATGCCGACGATACCGCGCCGGAATATTCGGGCGGCCTGCGCAGCGGCGCCGAGACCTGGTCGGCCGACGGCCGGGCGCACGGGCCGGTGTTCGAAACGCTTTCGGACGCCGAGCGGCGGGCCGGGCAGAGCTACGCGATGCACCTGCCGTCGATGTTCGTCGTCGGACACGTCGACTATATGCGCTCGGTGCGGCTGCGCCCGATCGGGCCGGAGCAGACCGAACTGACCGCCGAATGGCTCTTCCTGCCGGCGGCGCTTTCGTCGGGAAGCGTCGACCTCGACAATATCGTCAAATTCGGTCGCCTCGTCCTCGAACAGGACGCCGGCGTCTGCGAGATCAACCAGCGCGGCCTGCATTCCAACCGGCACGAACAAGGCGTGCTGATGCCTGAGGAATACGACCTGCACCGCTTCCACAACTGGGTGCGCGCGCGCATGGCGCGGCATGCGCGATGAACCGCCGGAACCGCGGGGCGTGCCCGTCGGTTGGTTCGCGCCCGCGACCGTGCTAGTGGCCGGCCATGCTCTATCTTGAAATCCTGCTGGTGCTCGTTCTGACCATCCTGAACGGACTGCTCGCCATGGCGGAACTCGCCGTCGTCTCGGCGCGCCCGGCGCGGTTGAAGGGCATGGCGGAGCGCGGCATCAAGGGCGCCACCAAGGCGCTGTCGCTGGCCGCCGACCCCGGACGTTTCCTGTCTTCCGTGCAGATCGGCATCACGCTCGTCGGCATCCTGTCCGGCGCGGTCTCGGGCGCGACGCTCGGCAACCGGCTGAGCGAATGGCTGATCGCCGAGGGCATGCCGTCGCGCTGGGCCTATGTGGCGGGCGTCGGCCTCGTGGTGACGGCGATCACCTATGTCTCGCTGATCGTCGGCGAACTCGTTCCCAAGCAGCTGGCGTTGAAGAATCCCGAGCGGATCGCTGTCGCGGTCGCGCCCGCCATGATGCTGATCGCGCGGGTCGCCGCGCCCATCGTCTGGGTGCTCGACAGGTCGGGCAGGCTCATTCTCGCCATTCTCGGCGCCAACGCCGAATCCGACCAGCGCGTGACCGACGAGGAAATCCGCACCATCGTCGCCGAAGCCGAGCATGCCGGCGTGCTGGAGCCCGGCGAACGCGAGATGATCGCCGGCGTCATGCGCCTCGGCGACCGGCCGGTGCGCCAGGTCATGACGCCACGCTTCGATGTCGACAGCGTCGATTTTTCCGACAGTCCGGCCGAGATCATGACCTTCATACGCGAGAGCGAACACTCCCGCTTCCCGGTGCATGAAGGCAATCCCGACGAGGTCGTCGGCATCCTGTGGGTGAAGGACGTGCTCGACGCGGGCCGCAATCCGAAGATCGCGGACCTGCGGCAGCTGGTCCGCCTGGCGCCGATCATCCCGGACACGATGGACGCGCTCGACGTCGTCGACATCCTGAAGGGGTCGGCCGTGCACATGGGGCTGGTGCATGACGAATACGGCCACTTCCAGGGCGTCGTCACGTCGCTCGACATCCTCGAGGCGATCGTCGGCAGCTTTTCAACCGACGAAGGCGCGCCGGAGCCGGCCATCGTCAAGCGCGAGGACGGCTCGCTTCTGATCGCCGGCTGGATGCAGGCGGACGAACTCGCCGAGGCGCTCGGCCTCGTCCTGCCCGAGACGCGCAGCTACGACACGGTCGCCGGCTTCCTGATCGAGGCGTTCGGCCGACTGCCCGCCGTCAGCGACCATCTGCTGATCCAGAACTGGCGTTTCGAGATCGTCGATCTCGACGGAAGGCGCATCGACAAGATCCTCGCCTCCAGGCCGCCGGTCACGACACGGGGCAAGCGCGCGGCGCCGCCGGTCGTCTGAACGCGCTATCAGATTCCGGCGAACCAGTCGTAGCCGTTGTCTTCCCAGTAGCCGCCCTTGCCGCCCCCGATGCCCGCGAACGAATCGACCAGTTCGATGGTGTGGATGTATTTCGCCATCTTGTAGCCGAGCTGGCGCTCGACGCGGACGCGCAGCGGCGCGCCGTTGGCGACCGGCAGCGTCTGGCCGTTCAGCCCGTAGGCCAGGATCGTCTGCTTGTGGCGCCCATCGAGAAGATCGATCGATTCGTAGTATTTCACCTCGCCCGACAGGCTGCGCGCGATCGTGTCGTAGCACTGGAAGACAAGATAGCGCGCGTTTGGCCTTGGCTTGGCCTGATCGAGGATGGTCGCCAGCGGCACGCCCGTCCATTTGGCGATACAGCTCCAGCCTTCGACGCAATCGTGCCGCGTGACCTGCGTGCGCGCCGGCATCGCCATCAGTTCGGCGAGGCTGAGCGACAGCGGCGTTTCGACCAGACCCTTGACGGTCAGCCGGTAGGTGTCGAAGCCCGCGGCCGACATCGCCACGTAGTCCCTGTCGTCGGGCGCGGTGACGCCGTTCGGGCGCTGCGGCTGGCGGATCTCGCTTTCCGAGAACTCGGCCGCCAGCGCGTCGCTCGCCAGCAGCATGCGTTGGACACGGTAGGTCAGGTCGTTGGCGCTTTCGAGAACGCCGCGCAGGCGCGTGCCCGGACGCGTCAGGTCGTCGAAGGCGTCGCAACCGGTCACGCTGAGCGCCGAACCCGCGACGGCGGCCCCGGCCAGGAAGCGGCGGCGAGAGAGATCGATCGTCATGGCCGTTTCTCCGCGCTTCCGGTTGGCTTGGGCGCGCCGCGCGGTCCGGTGCGGTACCAGCCGGTCAGGATCGACCGCATCTCGTTGATCGGACCCGCCGCGACGATCATCGCCATGTGGATCAGGAAGAACAGCACCAGCAGGAGCATCGCGACGAAGTGGACGGTGCGCGCCGTCTGCCGCCCGCCGAGCACCTCCGGCAGCCATGGCGCGAAGGCGTTCATGCCGGGCGACATTGCGAGCCCCGTCACGATCATCAGAGGCAGCAGTACGAGCATCACGCCGGCATAGGCGAGCTTCTGCAGGACGCTGTAGTCGCGCGTGTGATGGAAGCGCAGCCTTGCGTGGTCGGCGATGTCGCGGCCGAGATTGCCGATGTCCCTTGCGCCCGGCACGATGTCGCGCCGCAGATGACCGTTGATCGCGCTCGCGGTCAGCCACACGAACATCGTTGCCACCAGCAGCCAGGCGAAGAAGAAGTGGATCACGCGACCGGTGGCGAGATCGTGGAAGGACGGGATCGTCGCCCAGCCGGGGAAAGCCTTGGCCGCCGGCCGGCCGTCACTCGCGCTGAGGCCGAGGACGCCCGTCGTGTCGAAGCGCTGGCCGAAGATCTTGGTGAACCCGACAGGCCCCGCATCGGTATTCTCCGCGCCGATCTCCAGGATCACGTTGTCGAACGCGAAGCCCGACTGGTTGCCGATGTAGAGGGCGGGATGCGCGTTGAATATCTGCAGGCCGGTCAGCAGGAGGAAGAACAAGCTGATCGCCCAGATCCAGTGTGTCGCCCGGGTCCAGACCGTCTGGCGGTAGACCAGTCCGCTAGCGGCGCCCGGATCTGAGCCCGGCGGTCCGGTCATCGGCTCGACATGTGCGTTCATGCTATCCGCCTCCCCATCTCTCATATCCTGCACGAAATACGCGGGCGCGGCGGTCAAGGTTTCATCGCCGGCCGGCAACTGGACGTGAGGCCGCCGTGAACGGCGCGACGTCGGCATCCCGATTTACGGTCGGCCGCCGCGGTGCTAGAATTGTTCGTCTTTCAGCGGTGGAGGCTTCCTTGCGTCTCGTTCTCGGTCTTCTTGCCCTGCTCGCGGCGGGGTCCGCGGCACAGGCCGCCTGCTTCGAGGATCTCGGCCGCACCGGCTGCACCGACCGCGAGACGTTCCCGGTCCGCGACCTGCGGCGGCTCAGTTGCGGCAATCTCTGGCTGGTGCGCAACACGATCTACGACGAAAACGGATTGTGCTTCCGCACCGACCGGGCGCTCGAAGTCTTCGACAATGCCGATTGCTACGTCAAGAATCCGGGCAACGTCCGGCTCAACTCCTATGAGCGCGGCAACGTCAACCGCATCGTCCAGGTCGAGCGCGAAAAGGGTTGCCGCTGAGGCTCACATCCTGCGCGGCAGATAACGCCACGTGACATAGCCGCAGACGGCGGCAAAAAAGCCGAGCGTGGCGAACACGCCGCCGAGGCCGGCGAAGCTCAGCACGATCGAATAGAACAGCGGCGGCAGCAGTTCGGACAAGTCGAGATAGGTCCGGTAGACGGCCGTCATCTGCGGTCGTTCCCACGAGCGGACGGCGCGCATGAAGGCGGTCGAACCGAGCGCGTCGAGGGAAATCGCGAAGAACGCGGAGAACAGCAGGAACACGCCGGCAACGCGCGGCGATGCCTCGCCGGCGTAGCCGGCGGCCAGCAGCGCCGCGGCCATGGCGAAAAAGGCAAACGTCATCGTGTTGCGCGCGCCGAAGCGTTTTCCGGCCCTGCCCCAGATCAGTGCGGTGAAGAGCAGCGCGTTGCCGGCGGAGACCAACAGGCCGCCCGCCAGTTCGCCCTCTCCCGACACCACCATCAGGATCGGCCCGTAGACGAAGAAGGTGGTCCAGAAGCACGAGCGGCCGAACGCGATCAGCCAGGCAAGGCGCAGGCGCGGCTGGCGCAGGAAGCGGCCGATATTCGCCAGCGGGTTGGCCGGCTTCGTCTTGCCCGGACGGATCGCGCTGTTGTCGCCCATGCGAAAATACCAGAACACCGCCATCAGGATGGCGCAGAACAGCAGCACCACGCCATGCGCCGCGGCGATGCCGAACTGCGTGTAGAGCACGACGCCGAGCGTCGGTCCGGCCGTCCAGGCAATCGTCGACCACGCCATGCGCGTCGACTCCGCGTTCATGAAGTCGGTGCGCCTGATGTGGTCCATGATGTAGAGGTTGAGCGTGATCGACAGCGCGCTGGCGCCGATGACGCGGGCGAGCATGCCGGCCATCTGTCCGGGCAGCGTTTCGGTCACGAACAGGGCCGAGCCGAGGGCCAGGCAGCATACGCCCGCCGTATAGACCCAGCGCCGCGCGAATCTGCGGATGAGCAGCGGCATGAATAGCGTAACCGACAGGCCGGTGAGCGCGATCAGCGTGTAGAGCAGCGACACGCTCTGCTTGCTCTGCAGGAGTTCGTAGGCCTGGATCGGAATGACGCTGGCGACCGACGCGCGGGCGAAGGATTCCAGCGCATAGAGCAAGGCGAACGTCTTCGCACCCGGCTGCGAGGCGACGGGTAGCCATATCGGATGCCTGACCTGCGTCGCCATTGCCGTCTTCCGCCGAATCCCGCCGCCGAAACTGCCGCGCCGCGACCCGATCCGGTAGCAGGAAACCGACATCGCGCGGCACGAATGGCTGCGCCAGGCGCGGCTTTGCACAGGTCCAGATGCCGGCTCCTTGGCGCTTGCCCAGATGCCCGCCCGCCTGCCACAAGGGGACATGACCCAGACCGCACTTACGGGCGCGCCGATGCCGCCGCATGGCGCCGCCAGCCCTGCCCACCGCATCGCCTGGATCGACGTCGCGCGCGGCGTCGCGCTCGTCGCCATGGCGGTCTACCATTTCACCTGGGATCTGGAATTCTTCGGCTATGTCGATCCCGGCCTGACCGCGGTCGGCGGCTGGAAGCTGTTTGCTCGCGGCATCGCGTCGAGCTTCCTCGTTCTGGTCGGCGTCAGCCTGCTGCTTTCGCACGGCGCGGGCGTGCGCTGGGCGTCGTTCGGCCGCCGTTTCGCGATGGTCCTCGCCGCCGCGCTCGCGGTCAGCATCGCGACCTATCTTGCCACGCCCGGCAGCTTCATCTTCTTCGGCATCCTGCACGAGATCGCCTTCGCCAGCCTCGCCGGCCTGCTTTTCCTGCGCCTGCCGCCGCTGGTCACGCTTGCGGCGGCCGCGGCCGTCATCGCGGCTCCGTTCGTCTTCACCTCGGCCCTCTTCGATGCGCCGTGGTGGTGGTGGACTGGGCTTTCGGAAGCACGGCCGCGCTCGAA
>JAUYMV010000174.1 GCA_030698645.1 Mesorhizobium sp. | reverse complement strand
GGCCAGCACGATTTCGCCATCGAGGACTTCTCGACCGCCATCTCGCTCGCCTCCGACGCGCCCGAACCCTACAACGGCCGCGGCCTGTCCTATATCGCGCGCGGCGACGAGGACAATGCCTTTGCCGATTTCAACACCGCGATCAGCCTCAACAACGCCATCGCCGAAAGCTGGGCCAACCAGGCGCTGATCTACGAGCGCCGCGGCGAAAAGGCCAAGGCCGCCAAGTCCTATGCGCGCGCCGTTCAGCTCGACCCCAACTACAAGCCCGCCGCCGCCGGATTGAGCCGGACGCGCGCGTCCTGAGCGACGCGCGTCCCGGTCTCCGGGCCTTCAGTCTTTTCGGCCTGCCCGGCCTGTGACACCATGCCCGACGGGGGAACCTTATCGGGCATGACCGGTTGTCACCCGTTGCCCCCGTCAGGGTGGCCTTCACAGGAGATATGTCCATGTCGATACGAATTGCCGCCGCAGCGCTTCTACTGACCGGCCTCGCCGCCGTCCCCGCCTCGGCGCAGAACGAAGGCGCCCAGCTCGGCGTTCTCGACTGCGTCATCGAGGGCGGCGCCGGCTTCATCATCGGCTCGTCCAAGGACATCAGCTGCACCTTCAAGCCGGCCGACACGACCTTCGCGCCGGAAGCCTATTTCGGCGTCGTCAACAAGTTCGGCCTCGACATCGGCGTCACCGGCCAGACCTTCATGCAGTGGCTGGTCCTGGCGCCAACCGCGAACATCTATGCGCCCGGCGCGCTTGCCGGCGACTATGTCGGTGCCAGCGCCAGTGCCTCGGTGGTCGTCGGCGGCGGCGCCAATCTGCTGGTCGGCGGCTCCAACCAGACCTTCACCCTGCAGCCGCTCAGCGTCGAGGCGCAGACCGGCGTCAACCTGGCCCTCGGCGTCAGTTCGTTCCAGCTGCGCAGCGTCGGCAACTGATCCGGCCTGCCAGAGACAGCCGCCCCGTCGGGGTGGCTGTCTCTGGATTGACGATTTCGCCGGGCTGGCGATTGCCAGCGTGACGCGATTTCCTCTACCCACGGCCTCCGAAGCCGTTCGAAAGAGGAACCAACAGCGTGTCCGATCTGGCCGGAGACCCCGTCGACTGGCGCGCCTTGTGGCGCAGCGGCGACTTGGGCCGCCTCTGCTTCGTCAGCCTCGGCATCCTGCTGCACTCGACCAACGAGACGATGATCACCACGATCATGCCGGCGATGGTGCGCGACCTTTCCGGCGTGCAGTTCGTCGGCTGGTCGTTCGCGATCTACGAAATCGGCGCCATCGTCGCCGGCGCGGCCGCCGGGCGCATGCTGAGCTATATCTCGCTGCGCACCAACATGGCCGGCGCGGCGATGATCTACGCGATCGGCGCCATGATGTGCGCGCTCGCCCCGACGATGCCCTTCCTGCTCGCCGGGCGGCTGGTCGAGGGGCTCGGCGGCGGCGCGCTCGTGGCGCTTGCCTATGTCTCGGTGGAACGCCTGTTTCCGCGCGCCATCTGGCCGCAGCTTTTTGCCATCATGTCGGCGATCTGGGGCATCGCCGCGTTCAGCGGGCCGCTGCTCGGCGCGCTAATCTCGGCGGCGGCCGGCTGGCGCTATGCGTTCGGCGCCTTCTCGGTTGCCGGCCTTGTCATGGCCGCCATCAGCTATGTCGTGCTCTCCGGTCCGGCCGCCAGGCGCGACGCCAGCCTCATGCCGCCGCCCTTCCCTGTCGTGCCCCTATCCTGCCTTGCGCTCGCGGTACTCCTGATCGCGGTGGCCGGTGTCGAGATCCGCCTGCTCACATCGTCGCTGCTGCTGGCGCTCGGCATCGGCGGACTGGCGCTGTTCTTCGTGCTCGACGCGCGGCGTCCACAGTCGCGCCTGTTTCCGAGCCGGCCGTTCGACTGGCGCTCGCCGGTCGGTCTCGGCCTGACGATGGTCGGCGCCTTTTCGATCTCGACGGTATCCTTCGCGGTCTACGCGCCGCTGCTGCTGACCAGCCTGCACGGCATTCCCGTGCTGACGACGGGCTACATCATCGCCTCCGAATCGATCGCCTGGTCGATCCTGTCGATCATGGTGGCGAACGCGAAACCGCGCCACGAACGCGCCATCATCATCGTCGGCGCCTTCATGGTGGCCGGTGGCATCGCCGGCTTCGCCTATGCCATACCGCTGGGGTCGATCCCGCTGATCCTGGTCTGCGCGCTGCTGCAGGGCGGCGGTTTCGGCATCGCCTGGCCCTTCGTCACGCGCATGATCGTCGCTTCCGCCAGACCGTCGGAAAGCACCGTCGCTTCGTCGGCGGTGCCCGCCATGCAGCGGATCGGCTATGCGGTCGGCGCGGCCGGCGCCGGCATCATCGCCAACGCCAGCGGCTTCGCCCACGGCCTGAGCGGCGAGACGGCGCGCGGCGTCGCCTCGTGGCTGTTTCTTGCCTTCCTGCCGCTTTCCGTGATTGGCTGCATGGCCGCGATCGCGCTGACGCGGACGTCGATGACCTCGCTCGCGCGCGTTGGATAGGTGCCCGCGATGGCTGCGGGCTGACCTGACCGGCTACGACCCCGCGGTCGCGGCTCGCACGCGCCGCTTCAGCCCCATCGCGATCCGCAGCACCGAAATGTGCGATCGGTTCGGGTCGTCGAGCGGCTTGTCGCTCAGCACCTTCCAGGCCTCGTCCCGGACCTCGCCCCTTGCGGTTTCGTCCCAGTAGTTCGTGTGCGTGATCACTCGCGAAAACAACCCGCGCCTCCGGAGGCGGATGGCGACATCGACCACGCCCGGGCCGAAATTCGATCGGCACGGCCCGCTGATATAGTCGCCGAACACGCCGAGAAACGGCGCATCGAATATGTTGGCCCAGCGCGTCGCGGAAAACAGCGCCGCATGGTTCGCGAACGGCCCGGAACCGTCCCTGCCGGAGTAGAGGAAGCTCTCCCTTTCAGGCTCGAGCATCGGCGGGCAGACCGGGAACAACCGTTCGGCCTTGCGCTGCTCGAAGGCATGTCGGTCGCGCGAGATCAGGAATTCCGCGTGCGACAGCGGCGAGCCGAGCGTCACGAAGTCGGTGACGCGCCAGGAGCCGGGCTGGCCTTGCAGCGCCTCGCTGACCGCCGCCTGCAATCGCCTGTATTCGCCCGGCTCGAATGGCAGGTTCCCGCGCCTGCATTCGCGGCAATAGGCGTCGATCGCCACCAGCGCCGCCGTCGTCGCCGCGTCGGGCGGATTTACCGAGGTCGGCCCGCGCTCCTGCCAGAACAGGCGCAGGATGTCGTAGGCGATGATCGAACCGAGGCTGTGGCCGACGACGACGACCCGGTCGTACGGTCGCTCGTCACCGAAGCTGTCGTCGAAGGTTCGGACGTCGCGCCTCGGCCCGTGCAAGGCGCGCAGAAGCTCCAGGCCGCGCTCCCGGATGGCGGAGCGCGCGCTGACGGCGTCGGGCGATGTCCTGACATAGCGCGCGACGTCCCCGAGCACGGGCACGACCCATCCGGTAAGAGCAGCGGTTATCGCGATCGCCGCGAGCGTCGCGGCCCCCTTCGCGCTCGCCAGCGAAGCCCACGGGAACCAGAAATAGGCGAGAACTCCGATGACGGCCGGAAGCAGCAGGCAGGCCGCCCACGACAACGCGACCGGCAGCGATGCCTCCTTCGCCGACTGGTCCTGCCATGTCCCGAAGAAGCGCATTCCGGCCGTCGCCCAGTCCTCCAGTGACGTCCTGAGCCACCAGAACGACAGTGCCAGGAGACCGGCCGCCAGCGCGATGCTCCCCCAGATCCGCAGGCCCGGCGCCGGCTCCTTGTTGGTCGCCAGCTTGAACAGGCCCTGCCAGCTTGCATCCTTGCCGACCCACAGAACCACCGCGACGACGGCGAGCGTCAGCAGCCACAGCGCGAGCCACAGTCCGGCCGTTTCGCGCGGCACCTGATGCGGCCAGCGCAACAGCAGTCCGCGCAGCCAGGCGTTGAACTGCGCCAGCGTATTTCCGGTCAGCTTGTCGGCCCAGTAGAGCTCGTAGAAATCCGTCGCGACGCCGTGCACCTGCCGCGTCGTCACGCGCGCCAGTTCCTTCAGTCCGGCGCGCGTGTCGGGCACGAGCCACATGTCGTTGTGCGAGGTGGCGTCTCCGGGCACCGTCTTGCCACCCCACACCGCTTCGACGAAGCTTCGCAGCGTCTCCAGCGGCCTCTGCTCGCCCATGCCGTGCACGATGACGATCGCCTGTCTGCCGCTGCCGCGCCTTTCATCGGACCCCGTCGAGGCCGTCGTGCTGTCGCCGGCCGGGGCGGCGTCGGCCGCAGCCTGATCGTTCAAGGGTTTCGGCGGTTTGGCCGGCTTGGCCCGGCGTGACTTGCTGTTTGCAGGTTTCGGCGCTTGTGCCATCGCGGCCCCCGGCAAGGTGAAGCCGGAAGTCTAGCAGTCCCGCCGCAAAACAAAAGATGTGCTGGCCAGCAGGATTTCATGCAGCGACAGCAGTCGGGCCGAGTATCTCCTGGTGATCCATCGCCTTGACGATCTCTTCCGTCATTTTCTTCGCGTCGCCGAGCAGCATCATCGTGCCGTCCTCCTGGGACAGCGGGCCGGGAATGTCGATGTCCTCCCGCGCGCATTTCATCCGATAGGCCGCGCCGGCGGCACCGCGCCTTCCCGGTCTTCGACTACACCACGATCCTGCTGGTCGTGGTGGTCATGGTCTTCAAACCGACGGCCGCGGACATCGGGCTCCGCCATGGCGGCTATCCTGGTGGTCGCCGGATTGACCTGCCTCGTCCAGCCGCGCCGCGCGGCAATGGCCTGACGTGGCGGAGCGCCACCAGCGTCACACAAGGTGCCCGATCGAGTTGGCGTAATATTGCAGCAGCAGCCGCTCGCGCATGTTGGCTCGGTAGAGTCCGAGTGCGCTGACGTCGATCATGTGGCGCAGTTCGAGCATGCGCAGGCCCGCCGAGACGGCATAGTCGCGGTCGGCGCGGGGGATGTGGACATGCGCGCCTTCGGCTTCGAGCCGGCTCATCAGCGCGAAGATCGCGGACTTGAGCTCCGGCTCGCCGATCCACTCGTCGCCGCGCTGCAGGAAGACATGCGAGGCGAGCGCCACCGGCAGTACCGGGACGATGGCGCCGACGGCCGTCATCAGGTCGTCGGCCAGCAATTGCACGGCGCCGAAGCGCGCCTCCCTCGGCACCGCGCGGAACTCGATGCCGTGATCCTTCTGCCATCCGGCGAGCGAGATTGGCTTGCCGAACGACACGCAGGCGTAGCCGAAGCGGTAGAGCTTGCCGCGCAGTCGTAGCCAGACGAGGTTCCAGACGAAGGCGAGGATCGCCAGCGGGCGCGTGCGGAAGTCGCGGCCGGACGCCTCCTTTTCCGCGCGGGCGGTGAGGATGCGGTCCTCGATGACGCGATCGTAGTTCAAGCCCACGGGCACGAAGACGATGTCGGTCTGCGCCGCGTCGAACTCCGCCACCATATAGCCGAGCAGACCGAGCTTCGGCTCCTTCAGGAGCCCGTCTCGGGTCAGGCCGCCTTCCGGGAACACCGCCTGCGTGACGCCCTCGCGGGTGGCCAGCGCCACATAGCGGCCGAGCACCTTGCGATAGAGGTCGTCTCCCGAGTTCCGCCGGATGAAATAGGCTCCCATTGAGCGGATCAGGCTTTCGAGCAGCCAGACCCGCGCCCATTCGCCCACCGCGTAGGACAGCGACGCGCGGCGCGAGGCCATGTAGGTGACGAGCACGTAGTCCATGTTGGACCGGTGGTTCATCACGAACACGACGGTCGCGTCCGCCGGCACCGCCTTAAGCGATTGGTCGTCGGAATAGCCGAGCCGCACACGGTAGACGAACTCGGAAATCCAGCGGGCAACGCGCGTGCCGACGCCGAAATAGGCTGTCAGCGACAGCGACGGCACGATCTCGTGGGCGTAGCGCTGGGCGCGCTTCATCACGACCGCGCGGGGCTCTCCCGTAGACCGCGCCTCTGCGTCGACGGCCTCGATGACCCTGGCGTCATAGATCAGCCGCTCGACCTGTGACTGGCGCTGCGTCAGCCGGAACGGGCGGATGCGGGTGTCGAGCCGTTGGTTGAGTTCGTCGATCGCCTGGTTGACGCGGCGGCGGAAGAACCACCGGACCGACGGCGCGAAGACGCGGTCGACGACGCCGATCGCCGCGAACAGGCACAGCAGCACCAGGAGCCAGAACGGAACGCCGATGGACGTCGTCATCGACGCAAGCGCGGCCGGTCACGCATTGTCGCCAGTCCTCCCCACCCGTCTGATGCGGGCATGGAGCGGAGTGCACACGACGCGGGGGCGGAAAGCAAGGGAGTGCGCGAATCGAAAAAGCCCGGCGCGACGGCCGGGCTTTCAAGTCGGTCGGAACCGCCAGACTTCAGTGATCCATCGCCTTGACGATCTCTTCCGTCATCTTTTTGGCGTCGCCCAGCAGCATCATCGTGCCGTCCTTGTAGAACAGCGTGTTGTCGATGCCGGCATAGCCGGAGCCCAGGCTGCGCTTGACGAACAGGCAGGTGCGCGCCTTGTCGACGTCGAGGATCGGCATGCCGTAGATCGGCGAGGACTTATCGTCGCGCGCGGACGGGTTGGTCACGTCGTTGGCGCCGATCACATAAGCGACGTCCGCCTGCGCGAACTCCGAGTTGATGTCCTCGAGTTCGAACACCTCGTCATAGGGCACGTTGGCTTCCGCCAGCAGCACGTTCATGTGGCCGGGCATGCGTCCCGCCACCGGGTGGATCGCATACTTCACCTCGACGCCGTGCGCCTTCAGCTTGTCGGCCATCTCGCGCAGCGCATGCTGCGCCTGCGCCACCGCCATGCCGTAGCCGGGCACGATGATGACCTTCTGCGCGTTCATCATCAGATAGGCCGCATCGTCGGCCGAACCCTGCTTGACCGTCCGCTCGATGCCGTCGTCGGCGGCCGCAGCCGTCTCGCCGCCGAAGCCGCCGAGGATCACCGAGATGAACGAACGGTTCATGCCCTTGCACATGATGTAGCTGAGGATCGCGCCCGACGAGCCGACCAGCGCGCCGGTGATGATCAGCGCCAGGTTGCCGAGCGTGAAGCCGAGCGCGGCCGCCGCCCAGCCCGAATAGGAGTTCAGCATCGAGACGACGACCGGCATGTCGGCGCCGCCG
>JAUYMV010000169.1 GCA_030698645.1 Mesorhizobium sp. | reverse complement strand
ATGTTGCGGGTCGTCGAGGCGCTCGACGAGGTTGAGGTCGAGGAGGCTTCGGATCGCCTCATCGCGCTCCGGGTGGCCGAGCCGGGCCGGTTGTTCTCCGAGGAGGAGCGCAGCCGCGTGCCGTCGGTTTTCACCGTGCTGCGCGCCATCACGGCGCTCTACAAGACCGACCAGGACGCCAATCTCGGCCTCTACGGCGCGTTCGGCTACGACCTCGCCTTCCAGTTCGATCCGGTCGAGCTGAAACTGGAGCGCATACGTGCCCAGCGCGACCTGGTGCTGTTCCTGCCCGACGAGATCCTCGTCGTCGACCACTACACGGCGCAGGCCTGGCACGACCGCTACGACTATGCACAGGGCGGCGCGTCGACCGAAGGCCTGCCGCGCGACAGCGTGGAAACTCCGTTCAAGCTCGCCGACCGCATTCCGCCGCGCGGCGACCATGAGCCCGGCGAATTTGCCCGCCTGGTCAACAAGGCGAAGCAGAGCTTCAAGCGCGGCGACCTGTTCGAGGTGGTGCCCGGCCAGATGTTCTTCGAGCGCTGCGAGACGACGCCGTCGGAAATCTGCCGCAAGCTGAAGGCGATCAATCCGTCGCCCTATTCGTTCTTCATCAATCTCGGCGACAACGAGTATCTGATCGGGGCGTCGCCGGAGATGTTCGTACGCGTCAACGGAAGGCGGGTCGAGACCTGCCCGATTTCGGGCACGATCAAGCGCGGCGAGGATGCGATCTCGGATAGCGAGCAGATCCTGAAGCTGCTCAATTCCAAGAAGGACGAGAGCGAGCTCACCATGTGCTCGGACGTCGACCGCAACGACAAGTCGCGCGTCTGCGAGCCGGGCTCGGTGCGCGTCATCGGGCGGCGGCAGATCGAGATGTATTCGCGCCTGATCCACACGGTCGACCACATAGAGGGCCGCCTGCGCGAGGGCATGGATGCGTTCGACGCGTTTCTGAGCCATGCCTGGGCGGTGACGGTGACGGGCGCGCCAAAGCTCTGGGCGATGCGCTTCATCGAGCAGAACGAGAAGAGCCAGCGCGCCTGGTACGGCGGCGCCATCGGCATGGTGCATTTCAACGGCGACATGAACACCGGCCTGACGCTCAGGACCATCCGCATCAAGGACGGTATCGCCGAGGTGCGCGCGGGCGCGACCCTGCTGTTCGATTCCGATCCCGACGAGGAAGAGGCCGAAACCGAACTGAAGGCGTCGGCGATGCTGTCGGCCATCCGCGAGGCGAAGGCCGGCAACTCGACGGCCACGGAGCGGCTGACGTCGCGGGTCGGCGAGGGGGTGCGCATCCTGCTCGTCGATCACGAGGACAGTTTTGTCCATACGCTTGCGAACTATTTCCGCCAGACGGGCGCGACGGTGACCACGGTGCGCACGCCGGTGCCGGACGAGGTGTTCGACCGCGTCGATCCGGATCTGGTGGTGCTGTCGCCGGGACCCGGCACGCCGGCCGACTTCGACTGCAAGGCGACGATCAAGCGGTCGCGGGAGCGCGACCTGCCGATCTTCGGCGTCTGCCTCGGCCTGCAGGCGCTGACGGAAGCCTATGGCGGCGAACTCCGGCAATTGCACGTGCCGATGCACGGCAAGCCGTCGCGCATCCGCGTCAACAAGCCGGGCATCATCTTCTCCGGCCTGCCGAAGGAAGTGACGGTCGGCCGCTACCACTCGATCTTCGCCGACCCGGTGCGGCTGCCCGACGATTTCATCGTCACGGCGGAAACCGAGGACGGCGTCATCATGGCCTTCGAACACCGCAAGGAGCCGATTGCCGCGGTGCAGTTTCATCCAGAATCGATCATGACGCTCGGCCACAATGCCGGCATGCGGATGATCGAGAACATCGTCGCGCATCTGCCGCGGCGGGCCAAGGTCAAGGCGGCGTGACCCCCACCCCGGCGCTGCGCGCCGACCCTCCCCACAAGGGGGAGGGTAAGGCATAGCTATGACCTCCAAACGGAAAGTCGCCACGCTCGCCGCCTGGTCGATCGCGGTGGCGGTCGTCGTCATGGGACTGAAGTTCGTCGCCTGGCAGCTGACCGGGTCGGTGGCGCTGTTTTCGGATGCGCTGGAATCGATCGTCAACGTCATCGCGGCGGTGGCGGCGCTGACCGCCATCCGCGTCAGCCACCTGCCGGCCGACGACGAGCACCCGTTCGGCCACCACAAGGCGGAGTATTTCTCGGCGGTCCTCGAAGGCGTGCTGATCGTCGTCGCGGCGCTCTTGATCCTGTTCGAGGTGTGGCGGGCGTGGGAGACACCGGTGGATCTCACCGCGCCGTGGCCGGGCCTCGCCGTCAACGGCGTCGCGGCGGTCGTCAATTTTGGCTTCGCGCTGATCCTGCTCAGGGTCGGGCGTGCCGAACGGTCCCCGGCGCTGGTGGCGGACGGGCGGCACATCATGACCGACGTCGTGACCTCGATCGGCGTGCTCGGCGGGCTCGTCGCCGCGGTTGCGACCGGCTGGGCGATCCTCGATCCGCTGCTCGCCATCGTGGTCGCGGTCAACATTCTGTGGCAGGGCTGGAAGGTGATCGGCGAGTCGATGCAGGGGCTGATGGACCGTGCCGTCGATCCGGTCGAAGCGGCGCGCATTCGCGGCATCATCTCGACCAACTCGAAAGGCGCGCTCGAGGTGCACGATCTCAAGACGCGCACCGCGGCGCGGGCGACCTTCATCGAATTCCACCTGGTCGTCGACGCCAACATGACCGTCGGCGAAAGCCACGTCATCTGCGACCGGATCGAAGAGGCGCTGAAGGCGGAGATCAGCAGCGTCCGCGTCACCATCCATGTCGAGCCGGACGACGAGGCGAAGCTGCCGAAGGGCACCGTCGCGGTGCCCTTCGCGTGATGGCATCGTGGCCACGCTGGTTGCAGTGGCTGCTCCTGGTCGGCCTGTCGGCCGCGCTCGCCGGATTGCTGGAACTGGCGCGGCTGCCGGCCGCCCTGCTGATCGGCCCGATGATCGCCGGCATCGTCGCCGGCACCAACGGCGCCGATATCCGCCTGCCGAAGTCCATCTATGCGGGTTCGCAGGCGATCGTCGGCTGCCTGATCGCGGCGTCGATCGAGCTGGAGCTGTTCACGGCGCTGGTGACGCAGTGGCCGGTCGTGCTGGGCGCCACCTTCGCGACGCTCGCGGCGAGCGGCCTGCTCGGCTGGCTGGTGAGCCGGTGGAACATCCTGCCCGGAACGACGGCGATCTGGGGCTCGGCGCCGGGCGCGGCCTCCGCGATGGTGCTCATGGCCGACGCCTTCGGCGCGGATGCGCGGCTCGTCGCCTTCATGCAGTATGTGCGCGTGATCATGGTTTCGGTCGCCGCCGCGCTGATTGCCGGCCTCTTCGTCGATACATCGGCGATCGAGACGGCACCGATGGTGTGGTTTCCACCGCTCGAATGGCCGTCCTTCGCGGCGACGCTCGGCGTCGCGGCCGTCGGAGCGGCGGCCGGCACTCTCGTGCGCCTGCCGTCGGCGACGTTCCTCGGCCCGATGATCCTCGGCGTGGCGCTGCATCTGTCGGGACTGGTGGATTTCCAATTGCCGGAGTGGCTGCTGGCGCTGAGCTTCGCGGCGATCGGCTGGAGTATCGGCCTCCGGTTCACGCGCCCGATCGTGGCGCACGCCTTCCGCGCGCTGCCGCAGATCATGATCGCGGTGCTGGTGCTGATCGGGTTCTGCGGCGCGCTCGCCGTCGTCGTGTCGCGCATCACCGGCGTCGACGCGCTGACCGCGTATCTGGCGACGAGCCCCGGCGGCATGGACACCGTCGCCATCGTGGCGGCCGCGTCGGACAGCGTCGACATCAACTTCGTCATGTCGATGCAGACGATGCGCTTCCTGATCGTGCTGCTGCTCGGGCCGCCGGTGGCGCGCTATTTCGCGGGCAAGGTGAAGCCGTGAGGCCCTTGCACCGGGGCGCGGGCTCGGCTATCTAGCTCGCCATGTCGTCGCGCCAGACCATCATCGTCTCCCGTCCGTCCGCCTTCGCGGGCGAGACCTTGCGCGCGCTTTCCTCCGCCCTGCTTCTACTCGGCCTTATCGGCGATCGCCGGGCTCGCTGAAGAGGAGCGCCCGGCGGTCGATAGACGCCGCGGCTCGTGCTCCTCTTCGCGACCAGTCCCATTTTTGACGAATGCATGATAGGACGCTGACCGCCTGAGGCTAGACGCCCGCGGCAGCGCCGAGGAGCAAGACGATGAACGAACACAGCGCTATTTCCGCCAAGGGCATGCCCGACGCGCACCGCAAGTATCAGCCCTATCCGCTGGTCGGCCTCGCCGACCGGACATGGCCGTCGAAGCGCATCGAGAAGGCGCCGATCTGGTGCTCGGTGGACCTGCGCGACGGCAACCAGGCGCTGATCGACCCGATGGGCCACGACCGCAAGGCGCGCATGTTCAAGCTCTTGCTCGACATGGGCTTCAAGGAGATCGAGATCGGCTTTCCGTCGGCCTCGCAGACCGATTTTGACTTCGCGCGCTGGGCGATCGAGGAAGGCGGCGTGCCAGACGACGTGTCGCTGCAGGTGCTGGTGCAGTGCCGGCCGGAACTGATCACGCGGACGTTCGAGTCGCTGCAGGGGGCGAAGAACCCGATCGTGCATTTCTACAATTCGGTCAGCGAATTGCAGCGCCGCGTCGTGTTCGAGAAGGACGTGCGGGGGATCAAGCAGATCGCGACCGACGCGGCGAAGATGATCACCGACATGGCGGCCAAGGCCGGCGGCGGCTTCCGGCTGGAATATTCGCCGGAGAGTTTTACCGGCACCGAGATGGATGTGGCGCTCGAAATCTGCAACGCGGTGACCGAGATCGTGAAGCCGACGCCGGACAACAGACTGATCCTCAATCTGCCGGCGACCGTCGAGATGTCGACGCCCAACATCTACGCCGACCAGATCGAATGGATGTGCCGCAACCTCGATAACCGCGAATCGATCATCGTCTCGCTGCACCCGCACAACGACCGCGGCACGGGAATAGCGGCGACCGAGCTCGGCCTGATGGCCGGCGCCGACCGCGTCGAGGGCACGCTGTTCGGCAATGGCGAGCGCACCGGCAATGTCGACATCGTGACACTGGCGCTGAACATGTACACGCAAGGGGTGGACCCCAAGCTCGACTGTTCCGACATCAACCGGATGAAGGACGTCTACGAGTATTCCAACCAGTTGAGGATTCCGGAGCGGCACCCCTATGTCGGCGAACTGGTCTACACGGCGTTTTCCGGCTCGCACCAGGACGCCATCAACAAGGGCATGAAGGCCTTGAAGAAGGCCAACACGGAGACCTGGGAGGTGCCCTACCTGCCGATCGATCCGAAGGATGTCGGGCGGTCCTACGAGGCGATCATCCGCATCAACTCGCAGTCCGGCAAGGGCGGCATCGCCTATGTCATGCAGGCGGACTACGGGCTCAACCTGCCGCGCAATTTGCAGATCGAGTTTTCGCACGACATCCAGTCGATCACCGACGCGGAAGGCAAGGAAGTTCCGGCCAAGCGCATCTACGACCGGTTTCTCGAACTCTATGTCGACCAGCCGAAGGCGCGGCTGAAATATGTCGACCACCAGACGGTGTCAAACGCGGAAGACCGCTCGCGCCGGATGATCGAGGCGACGATCATCGACAATGGCAGGGAGATGACCATCAAGGGATCTGGCACCGGGCCGATCGACGGCTTCGTCGACGCATTGTCGCGCCATATCGGCGTGCCGATGACGGTGCTCGACTATTCCGAGCACTCGATGCAGCGCGGCTCCAACGCCTCGGCGATCTGCTACCTGGAGATGGAGCATCCGGGCGGAAAGTTGTTCGGCGCGGGCATCAACACCAATATCGTCGCGGCCTCGCTCGAGGCGGTGGTGTCGGCGGCCAACCGCATCCTCGCCCTGCGCAAGGCGGCTGCGTGAGCGACAGGCTCTACGCGCGCGAAAAGGGCGCCGGCGGCACGCCGATCGTGCTGCTGCACGGCTTTGGCGGCGATCGCGGCGAGTGGATCGACATCCAGCCGGACCTCGCGCGCGACCGCCTGGTGCTGGCCTACGACCTGCCGGGGCACGGCCGGTCGCTTGGCTGTGCGGGCGCCGGGTCCGCCGGCGCCACCGCCAAGGCGATCCTCGCCGATCTTGCGGCGCGCGGGATTTCGCGCGCGCATCTCGTCGGGTTCTCGATGGGCGGCGCGATCGCCACGCTGATGGCGCTGCGCGCGCCGGGCACGGTCGCCTCGCTGACGCTGCTGGCGCCGGGCGGCTTCGGGCCAGAGATCAATTCGGACCTGCTTGGGCGTTTCGCCGCGGCGGCGAACGCCGACGAACTGCGCGCCGCGATGAACGAGATGTCGGCGCCGGATTTCCGGATGCCGACGCGCAACGTGGCGGGGCTGGCCGCCGTGCGCTTCGCGCCCGGCATGCGCGACAGCATGATGGGCATCGTCGGCGCGATCGCCAAGGACGGGCGGCAGGGCGAGATCCCGCGCGATACGCTGGCCAGCCTCGCGATGCCGGTGTCGATCATGTGGGGGACAAGCGATCCGGTGCTGCCGTTTTCGCAGTCGGACAACCT
>JAUYMV010000154.1 GCA_030698645.1 Mesorhizobium sp. | reverse complement strand
CGCCACGATGATCGCCGGCAGTCCAATTGATGCAAACCAGAATATCAGGTCGTTATCGCTCATGGCTCGACCCTCCGAGAATGAGCCTTACCGAACTGCTCTCGGTGGCTCGACCGCCTAGCGCCTCAGCGAACGTTCGTGCAGCCGAAAAGCAATATACGCGCCGACGATGACGATCGCTGGCAAACCCAGCGACGTGAACCAGAACATCGGATCGGAATAGCTCATGACCTCAGTCTCCGGAGAACGCGTCTCGCAATCAATGCGCGGTCCAGCGCATTCGCCAGCAGCTTCGTCCGCTCGTTGTCGATCAGGCTCACAGCCCCTCCGCCGCTGCCTCCGCGAGGCGGGCAGCATAGCGCGCCATGGTGTCGACTTCCAGATTGACCCGGTCGCCGACCTGGCGCTCGCCCCAGGTGGTGACGCTGAGCGAATGGTGGATCAGCAGCACGTCGAAGATGTCGCGCGCGACCGAATTGACGGTCAGCGACGTGCCGTCGAGCGCGACCGAGCCTTTTGGGGCGATGAACTTCGCCAGATGCGCCGGCACGCGCAGGCGGAAGCGCACCGCCTCGCCCTCGTCGATGCGCTCGACGATCTCGGCCATGCCGTCGACATGGCCGGACACGATGTGGCCGCCAAGCTCGTCGCCGATCTTCAGCGCGCGCTCGAGGTTCAGCCGCGTGCCCACCTGCCAGGAACCGGCTGTCGTCAGCCGCAGCGCCTCTTCCCACGCCTCGACCTCGAACCAGCGGTCGTTGGCGCCGGGGTCCGGCAAGGCGACCACGGTCAGGCAGACGCCGGCGCACGAGATCGACGCGCCGATGGCGATGCCGGACGGCTCATACGCGGTATCGACGCGCAGCCGAACGCCCTGGTCGAGCGGCTTGACGGAGGCGATGCGGCCGATATCCGTGACGATGCCCGTGAACATCAGGGCCTCACCCATTCCGAGTATGTGTCCGGCCCATAGGATGCGGCGCGGATTTCCACGAACCCGTCCGGCATATGGTCGCGCGCCAGCGGCGCGGCAATGCCGCGCGGACCGATGCGGACCGCGCCGCCGAACAGGGCGATGCGGTCGACGAGGTTTTCGTCGAGAAACGCCCCCGCCGTCGCCGCGCCGCCTTCGACCATCACCGTCGCGATGCCCCGCGCGGCCAGATCCTCGAGCAGCTCGGGCAGCGCGATACGTCCCTCATAGGTCTCGGTCGCGATGAACTGGACGCCGAGCGATTCCAGCTCGGCTCGCTGCGCCGGATCGGCTTCCGGGCCGACCGCCACCAGCACCGGCACCTGGCGCGCCGACCGCGCCAGCCTGGAGACGCCCGGCAGTTTCGCGGCGCGGTCGAGCACGATGCGTACGGGCGAGCGGTCCTCGAGACCTGGCAGGCGGCAGGTCAGCGCCGGGTCGTCCTCCAGCACGGTGCCGATCCCGACGAGGATGGCATCGGTCTCGGCGCGCATGACGTGCGCCTGCGCGCGCGCGATAGCGCCGGTGATCGTCACCTGCCCCTCGCCCTCGCGGCCGATCATGCCGTCGTCGGAAACCGCAAGCTTCAGAGTCACTTCCGGCCGCTTCCTCTCGGATCTGATCAGATAGCCGGCCATCAGGTCAGCCGCCTTGTCCGCCAGCACGCCCTCGACGACCTCGATGCCGGCCGCGCGGAGGATGGCGTAACCCTTCCCCGACACGCGTTCGTCCGGATCGGCCGCCGCGCCGACGACGCGGGAGACGCCGGCGTTCACCAGCGCATTCGCGCAGGGCGGCGTGCGTCCGTGATGCGCGCAGGGTTCGAGCGTCACATAGGCGGTCGCGCCGCGCGCCAGCGCGCCGGCCTCCGCCAGCGCCTCGGTCTCGGCGTGCGGTCGGCCGCCTATGGCCGTCACGCCGCGCCCGACGATGATGCCGTCGCGCACGATCAGCGTGCCGACCGAGGGGTTGGTCGCGGTCAGGCCGAGATGCTTGCGCGACAGCCGGATCGCCGCGGCCATGAAGCGGCGGTCGTCCTCGGTGGCTGGCGCGGACGCGGCCATCAGCTCGTCCCTTCGTCGCCCTTCAGTTCGCCCAGCAATTCGTGGAAATCCTTGGCCTCGCGGAAATTGCGGTAGACCGAGGCGAAGCGCACATAGGCGACGTCGTCGAGCGATTTCAGCGCCTCCATGACGAGACGGCCGATCTCTTCCGAATTGACTTCGGATTCGCCCGAACTCTCCAACTGGCGCACGATGCCGCTCACCGCGCGGTCGATGCGGTCCGGATCGACATTGCGCTTTCTGAGCGCGATATCGATCGAACGCTGCAGCTTGTCGCGGTCGAAGGCCACTTTTCGCCCGGTCTTCTTGACGACGACCAGATCGCGCAGCTGCACCCGCTCGAAGGTGGTGAAGCGGCCGCCGCAGTCCGGACAGACGCGCCTGCGCCGGATCGCGGCGCCTTCCTCGGCGGGACGCGAATCCTTCACCTGGGTGTCCATCGACTGGCAGTAGGGACAGCGCACTAGGTAGCCTCACTTCTTGGAACCCAGTTGTTTCCAACTAAAGTCAACACTTCCACGATTCCAGCGTAGCGTTCCTTCGGTCCCAGATTGCTCCGTCGCCTTAAATCGTTGTTCTCTTGCTTAGTCACCACGACAACGGGCCACATCCGAAATCGATCTATCACATCTTCCAGAGCGACGTTGTGCTTCTCTTGAATCAACCACTGCCAAACTTGAGCCAGCGGTTCCTGATGCTCATTCATGACTCCCTTACGCCATTCATGTTCTCGCCTAAGAAGTTCTCCTCGGGCCCAAGGACCCGAACCAACTAACGAGATATAAGAAGCCTGTGCTGACCGGCTGCGATGGGGGCATTTCAATGAAAGATAAGCAGACTTACAATCTTTCCCAATGGAAAGGTAATTAGTTATGGCACGCATCGTAAATGTAATTGCTTGGTCGCGCACAGGAATATCCTGTCGCGCTTCGTTTAGAAGGAACTCGACCCGCCGCCCCAAAGCCTGATCATCTAATGCCTTATGCAATGACATCACTCACCCCAGATAGGGGTACATCGGGAAGTGGTCCGTCAGCGCGATGACCTTCGCCTTCACCGCCGCCTCGACGGCCGTGTTGCCCTCGTCGGAATTGGCCGTCTTCAGGCCTTCCAGCACCTCGTTGATCAGATTGCCGATTTCGCGGAATTCCGCCTCGCCGAAGCCGCGTGTGGTGCCGGCGGGGGTGCCGAGGCGGATGCCGGAGGTGACGAAGGGCTTTTCGGGGTCGAACGGGATGCCGTTCTTGTTGCAGGTGACGTTGGCGCGGCCGAGGGCTGCCTCGGCCCGTTTGCCGGTGGCGTTCTTGGGCCTCAGATCGACCAGCATCAGATGGTTGTCGGTGCCGCCCGAGACGATGTCTAGGCCGGAGTCCTTCAGGCTCTCGGCCAGCGTCCTGGCGTTCTGGACCACGTTCTTCGCATAGGTCTGGAATTCCGGCTGCAGAGCCTCGCCAAAGGCTACGGCCTTGGCCGCGATGACATGCATCAGCGGGCCGCCCTGCAGGCCGGGGAACACCGCCGAGTTCATCTTCTTGGCGATGTCCTCGTCATTGGTCAGGATCATTCCGCCGCGCGGCCCGCGCAGCGACTTGTGCGTCGTCGTCGTCACAACATGCGCGTGCGGCAGAGGCGACGGATGCTGGCC